>CBIMFG010000354.1:0-5488 GCA_966243125.1 uncultured Niastella sp. | reverse complement strand
ATCACCCACCGTATATTTGAATTGTAATTAGATCGCCGGTATCAACTACGCACAAGCGATTTCTGACATGTCTGCTAATTAGTAAAGTGCATCCAATCCTGTGAAAATTTGAATGGTCTCGTTTCGGTCTTTTGTATACTCAAACTTTAATGTAACAGTATCTAGGATTCCCGCCTTGCGGGATTCGCAGGCACATTCATATCATCCACTTTCATTGGCCAATGAATTTGGTAAGGTTTGATAAGTAGCGCGTTTTTAAACCATTTTTTTCATTTTTTCAATTTATGTTTTATGACTAATAAAGTAAACACTTCTTTTCTCAGGCCACGCGATGGTGACCTGGTAAATATTGGCTATCTCGCCGTGGATAGCTTGAAAGATAATGCACTTTTTCCGGAACCTAATCCTGCTGTGGCCGAGTTGTTGAAGGCCACACAGGAATACCAGCAATCCTTATATGATGCCGCTGGCAGGGACCAGAAACTGATAGCCATTAAAGATGCCAAGCGGGCCATTTTACGTGCCCTGTTAACACAACTGGCTGAATATGTAAATACAGTTAGTAATGGTGACCGGGCTATGTTGTTAAGCAGTGGCTTTAAACTGGCAAGGGAACGGGATGGTACCGATGACCTAAAGCCCATTAGTAACCTGGACGTACGAACAGATGCACCAGAACAGGCTACCGTTCGTATAAAAAGAGTGCCTGGCGCAAAAGCGTATGTATTCGAATATACTTCCGGTATAGTTACTAATGAAAGTGTGTGGGTAAGTAAAACGGCTACCGAGCCCTCCTATACACTGAGGGGTCTTGAATCGGGTGTAAAACATTCGTTTCGCGTAATTGCTGTAGGGCGAAGCGAAAAAACAGTATTCTCGCCCATTGTCTCACGATTCATTCAGTAAACAAATGCTGAGTGGAATTGTGACAGGTGTTAGATACCTGCTCAATAAAAGGTAGCCATACCTTTGCTCACGTGATCCTGGGTTAGCCAGGATCACGTTTTTTTATAGCCGCTATTTGACATTTTAAAAACAAAAGACTTTTTTAAAAAAGGCATCGAGCAAGATCGCATTAACAGAGATAAATGCCAGTTTGTTCTCACTGCTGGGTTTGCCTTATACTTATTTTGGCTTTCGCGTCAGTTCTTCCAGTCCTGCGTTTACGGCAGATTTCCCTGTTAACTTCTTTAATGATTTTTCCAAATTAACAAAGTTGTATTTTTCGCGTAAACCAGCGCCCAGTCCTACATTGCTGGGAGCCATCATTGGCACCGTTGGATTAATACCCACCTCTGCTTCTGTATTGAATCCGGCAACAGGCCGTGCAACCACAACGGCTGGTTATTTTGTAGAGGCGCATAACGCCGCTTTTGGCGGTGTGCTGAATTTTATCGCGAACCGCGTAAATGTTACCGCGTTAATAGGACTGGGAGCTAATAAATATCGCATCATGCATGCAACACCCGGCAGTGCCTCCTTCCTGCCATTGGTTTCTGCGTGGACCAATTACCGTTGGACGGGCAGCAACTATACACCGGAATCTTTTTCTGCCGATGTAAATAAACAATACACCCTGGTTAACCCGGCTGCAGAATATTCAATTGATGACCTGTTGGTACAATTCTCAACCTATGGCCTGGATACCGGTTTGCATAGATTTAAAGTAGAGTTCTTTAAAGCCGATGGCGTTACGCCGGTTGCGTCTGCACCACAGGTGTTAACCTTGTACATCGATAACAATGTACCGAATGTAAATATCAATAGTATAAAACATGGCGCTACTGAAGTAACTGCCTGTGCTATTGAAAACATAGGACCCGGTGCAGATGGTCTTACCTTTAACGTTACGGCCAATGATCCCGAAGGCAACCTGCTTTCCTGGAGCTTTAGTGCCACGTATGGGGAGAACCAATCAGTAGCTATTTACAGTCAGGCTTATGAAACGGCTGTTCCGCCAGGAACCAACTGGGCCGGTGTGTTGAACTTTGCAGTTCCTACATCACCAGCCAATTGGCGTCCGCCCATTCAATGTGCGTACAGCTTTATTGTGCAGGCCTATGCCCGTACTACTAATGGTTATGGGTATATTGGCTATACAAACTATCATCGCAATTTAACCTTACTTGTATAAAACGGGATCAGGTTTTTTATTTAGGCCCTCCCGATGTATCGGGAGGGTTTTTTATGTGTATTTGTATTGCGGCTTGAAGCTTACAGCTTATAGCTGTTTTCTACGCAAACCGTTCGTAGGTAAAATAGACCAGTTATACAGTTTCCCGTAAAAGAGGGTTGTTTTTGATATTTTGCACGGCTTTTGACTACATGATAAGTCTCTATTTCAGTAATTAAAACGAAGTAAACCACGTATGCAATTCAACAAGGTTTTTGCACTCTTACTGCTTCTTTCGGCAACCTTCGAAAGTATAGCCCAAAACAAATACCAGTGGAAACAAGCGTCTGCTGGTGGTTACACGTATAAGTATGTGACCAACGACCCCATGCAAACCAGGTTTTATAACCTGAAAAATGGCATGTCGGTTATTTTAACTGTCAACCACAAAGAGCCCCGCATTGTTTATCGCATGGCGGTACGCACCGGTAGCAACAACGATCCAAAAGATCATACTGGTTTGGCGCATTACCTCGAACACCTGTTGTTCAAGGGCACCGATAAATACGGCACGCTCGACTGGGCAAAAGAAAAACCTTATTTAGATAAGATAGATGCTTTATACGAGCAGTATGGCGCTACCAAAGATGCTGCAGCCCGTAAAGCCATTTATCATCAAATAGACAGTGTATCTGGTGTGGCTTCACATTTTGCCATTGCCAATGAATATGATAAACTGATGAGTAATTTGGGCTCACAGAAAACCAATGCCCATACCTGGGTAGAGGAAACTGTTTATGAAGAAGACATCCCTTCCAACGCCATTGATAAATTCCTGACCATTCAGGCCGAACGTTTTCGCAAACCGGTATTCCGTTTGTTTCATACAGAACTGGAAGCCGTATACGAAGAAAAGAACCGTTCGCTCGATAATGATGGTGCAAAAGTTCAGGAAGCCATGATGGCCGGTTTGTTTCCCACGCATAACTATGGGCAGCAAACAACCATTGGCCTCGTGGAGCATTTAAAGAACCCATCTTTAATTGCCATCAGAAACTACTACAACAAATATTATGTGCCCAATAATATGGGTATTATTTTGTCGGGCGATTTTGATGCCGATGTAATGATCAAAAAAGTAGAGCAGGCATTTGCTTATATGCAGGCCAAACCGGTAACAGAATATAAGAGTGCACCGGAGCAACCTATTACAGCGCCCATTGTAAAAGAGATCTTTGGACCTTCGGCCGAGAACATGCGCGTTTGTTTTCGTACACCTGCTGCCAGTACACACGATGCCATGGTGCTTGACCTGGCTTCTTCTGTATTGTCGAACGGCAAAGCCGGTTTGTTTGACCTGAACCTGAATAAACAACAAAAAGCACAGGCTACACAAGCCGGTTTGCAACAGTATAAAGACTATGGCTTGTTCATTATGCTGGGTATGCCAAAGCAGGGGCAAAAACTGGAAGACGTAAAAGACCTGTTAATGGGTCAGCTGGAGTTGTTGAAAAAAGGCGAGTTCGATGAGAGCATGATCAAAGCCATTGTAGCCAATGCCAAATTAGATCTGTTGGAATCGCTCGATAACAGTACCAGCAGCGCACAGCATTTAATGGATGCTTTTATAAAGAACCGTTGCGCACAATGGGATAAAGAAGTATCGTACCTCGATGATATGGCTAAAGTTACCAAAGCTGAACTCGTAGCTGTAGTTAATAAATACCTGAACGATAAAAACTATGTGCTGATCTATAAAAGAAAAGGCGAAGATAAGAACATCGCAAAAGTAGAAAAGCCCGCCATCACACCCATTGAGACCAATGCAGGCAAATCATCAGATTTTGTAAAGAAGATGGAAGCCATCGCCGTAGGTGATATTCAACCCCTGTGGCTGGATTACGATAAAGACATCAACCTTTCCAAAACTGGTATTGCTGATGTGTTAACTGTGCAGAACAAAACGAACGAACTGTTTTCTTTATACTATCAGTTTGACATGGGTACCTGGAATAATAAACTGTTGCCCCTGGCTGCCTCGTACCTGCAATTCTTAAGCACCGATAAATATTCAGCAGAGCAGATCAGTAAATCATTTTACAACATTGCCTGTAACTTCAACATCAGCACCAATGCTGAACAAACAACCGTTGTTATAAACGGGTTGCAGGAGAATTTTGATAAAGCGGTTGGTTTGTTTGAAGAAATTCTGGCCAATTGCAAACCCGATGATGCGGCACTGGCAGCATTAAAATCGCGGGTAATGAAAGCAAGGGCAAATGCCAAAGCCGACAAACAAAGCATCATGCAGGGCCTCGTTTCTTATGCCCGCTATGGCGCTAAAAATCCGTTTAACTCCGCATTAACCGATGCTGAGATCGATCAGCTGAAAGCAACCGACCTGGTGAATGAATTACACAACCTGATGCAGTACAAACACCGCATTATGTATTACGGTCCGTTGGCCGATGCTGATTTTAAAACTTCCATTGCCAAACTGCATACCTTACCGGCTTCTTTTAAAGCGTATCCTGCAAAAGTGAATTTCACCCCTGCGGTTCAAAGCACCAACCAGTTGTTGTTTACCAATTACGATATGGTGCAAAGCGAAATTGCGTGGGTTAGAAATGATGTAGGTTATGATGCCAATAAAGAAGTAGTGGTGAATGTGTTCAATAACTATTTTGGTGGTGGAATGGGTTCAGTAGTATTCCAAACCATTCGCGAATCAAAAGCACTGGCTTATTCAACTTACGCATTTTACAATACGCCTTCCAAAAAGGAAAATCCTTTTTATATGATGGCCTATGTAGGTTGCCAGGCCGATAAAATGAACGACGCCATTAAAGGCATGAATGAATTGCTCACCGAATTGCCTGCTTCTGAACAGCGGTTTGAGCTGGCCAGAACCGGTTTCAAAAAAGACCTGGAAACCCAGCGTATTACCAAAGATGGCATTATCGTTTCTTATTTGAGTGCCCAGCAAAAAGGTTGGAAAAGCGATTTTCGCAAAGATGAATATGCAGCCCTTTCCGCACTTAAACTGGAAGATGTTCAGAAGATGCACAAAGAACAGATTAGTGGTAAGCCTTATACGTATTGCGTAGTGGCTTCGGATAAAAAGATCAAACTCGATGATTTGAAGACGATCGGTGAAGTGAAGACGGTGAGTCTCGAAGAGTTATTTGGTTACTAGGCTAACCAGTTAATACAAGATTCAAAGCCCGCTCTGGTTGCCAGGGTGGGCTTTGTACTTTCGGGTTTCCACAATAGGTAAAAGTGATGTGAAAAAATAATAAAGGTAGCCAGCACAATAAAAAAATCATTGTATAAGCCAACAGTGGTACGTCTTTTGGCTAGACTGTCTTTTGCTTT
>CBIMFG010000353.1:0-5489 GCA_966243125.1 uncultured Niastella sp. | reverse complement strand
CCTTTTCCCGGTATACCAAGAAACTCAGGGGTATCTTCCTCATTTGGAATTACAACCAACTTTGAATCAATAAGTATCAGCAATACCACCAGGTTTTCATATAGTGGAATAGGTATTACCACTAATTCAAATGGTGGTATACAATACAGTGCCGGATATAAAGGCGTTAGTGGAAATATCTCAATATCGAATAGCAAGGAAGGAAAAATTTCTACTTCAGGGTTTACTGTGGGTGGAGGATTTCCTATAGGCGGTGGCTATGTAGGGTTGAGCTTTTCTAAAAAAAGATATTGGTCAGATGAAACCTCTGATGAACCGGTAAACGGAGCCTTGTATTTTAATGGCAAACCTAAAGACAATTTTTACAGTGAAAGCGGAGCGCCATTAGCTTATCAAAATGGTTTTGATACTTACTTTTTAAATGATAATACGGAAAACATCGTAGATCATCCGGACCCGGCTTCATTGCAGGGTGGGGCCTATGTTGATTTTGATATGTACGATATTGCTGCACAGGGATTGGGCGGAACTTTCCGGCCTTATATATTCCAGGGAAATGTGGTTTCAGAATTCAGGCCGGGCGATGGTATTAACAAGGACAAAATACGATGGCATTTGCCCGGAAACGGCAGTCTGATTACACATACCAATCCACAGTTCAGGTTTGTAGGTGAGTTTTCAAATAAATTCACGCAGAATGTTGAATCAGATTATAGCGACATGAATAATATTCTGTATGGTACAGCGCCTTTCGATGGCGATCCGAAATATGGCGATAACCAATTTAAAGCTTATGATGCTAACTCATCGAAGCTGGAAGGTAGCAAACATATTGATTATTTCACTAATCTGCAGATCCTGGAAGGCGATGCTCAACAAAAAGGTTTTATAGCACCAGTAAATGCAAAGGGTTTTCAAAGAACCGTTTCAAACTCATATTATAGTTATACATCCGTTAATGACGATGGTGCCAGTAAGGGAATTACTGTAATTGATAATTCACTGGGACAGCAGATAGGCGCTTTTTCCATTACCAATGAAAATGGCGTAACCTATCACTTTGGGTTACCCGCTTATTCAAAGGCAGAACAGGTATATACCGAGCGTATCCTAAAATATAACAGTGGTACTGTTTGGAATAACCTCACCAAAGGCAAATCATATGCCTATACCTGGTATCTTACCTCAATTACAGGAGCTGACTTTGTTGACAGGAACCACAACGGCATTGCTGATAAAGAGGATTACGGCTACTTTGTGAATTTTGAATATGGAAAATGGACCGACAGCTACAACTGGAGAAACCCCTCACAGGGTTTTCACCGGGATGTAGATAATGAATTTCAAACGTACTCAAAAGGTAAAAAAGAGATCTATTATCTGAACGCTGTTAGTACCCGTACACATACCGCCATCTTTGAAAAGGATTATCGTATGGATGGACGGGGTACTGCTGATGACGCCTTTGTGGTTCGGGACAATCACTCCAACGAGTATCCGGGCGGGTTTAACAGTTCTTCAAAAGGATCGCTAAGTTTGTCGCATATATATCTTTTCAATAACGATTATTACACGCCTCTTTTTACTGAATCCTCTGGCAATCTACTTACTACAAACCCAAATGAATACCAGAACAATGTAATAGACAAGTTCGATATTTACCCGGTCAAAAACTCCATAGAAGATGATGCTTTGCGGGTAATAGATTTTAACTACGATTATACCCTGGCTGAACATACGCCTAGTAACCTTGATGGAACAGGTAAGCTGACATTAAAAAGCGTTTTCATGCGCGGGATAAACGGGCTTAACCTGCTTCCGCCGGTGCGGTTTTATTATGAGCTGGATCCTTCGCAACAGGTACGCGGCAATATTACCTGTACCAACAATTGCGATGGTAATAACCTTGTTTTTGAATTTACCAGTTCAGCTTCTTTTGCCGTAGGAGATATCTTAAACGTAAATGGCCGTGAAGATATTTTAATCAACAACGGTCAGAACTATCAATGCGTAATTCTATCATATAATCAGGCCACTAATACTTATAAAGCGAAGGAGATCCCTGACGAAAGCACTCCTAGGCCTTCGCCCCGTGATTATAATGGTACGGCGGTTACTACAAAAAATCCGTGGTATAATAAAGATGCATATGATTTATGGGGTATGTATAAGCCAGATTATGACCAGGCTGCCATTGATAAGAATGAAAATTTGGGCCGGGCTACAGACAAGGTCTCGGCAAAAAGTACCGATGCATGGTCGTTGCGCAAGATCAGAACCATGATGGGAGATGATATTATCGTTAATTATGAACCTGACAGTTATAGTACATCGGCGGCAAATGGAATGGCTTCCCTGCTGATGGACAAAGACAATATACAAACCGCAACCCTTGCCGATGGGTCTACCAATTTAACATTCAAACTAAATTTGCCTGCGGGTAACAGTGTCAGTGATTTCTTTCAAAAAGATGATATTCTGGAAACACAAATACTGCAGTATGCATCAAATGGACCTAACCCCACGGAGGGTATTGTTACTGCCGTAGTGATCAAAAAAGATGAACTTACAATAGCGCAGGGTGATAATATACTTGTTTCTCTTCCATTTAATCTATCAACTTACAGGCCCTTAACAGTAACCGCCATTGATGATGTGAACGGTATAGTAACTGCTAATACTACTGTGCCTTTTCAAAACGAAATGAAAAGATTGCATCCTGAGTATCCTTATTTCAGTTATAAAGGCGGGAATGTATTAAATAATAACAATAGAATGACCTATGGAGGAGGTGTACGGGTAAAAAGCCTGGGCATTGGCCATTTGATCGATAATTCAGTTTCATTTACCACGTACGATTATAATACACCTGCCAGCCAGGCTTCATCGGGTGTAACACCGTACGAGCCGGGCGTATTTGATAATTGTGACATTTTGGTGGCGTCTGAGGAAGCCAATTTTAAAAGAACCCTGTATTCGAGAGGGAACGACTTGTTGAACCTTGCCCGTGAATTACCGGCTCCGGGGGTACAATATCAATATATAACAGTTGGCCATACAATTAAAAAGGCTGGCGAAGTGGAACGGGTAATAGAAGGTAAAACTACCTATGAATACGAAGTATTTAATAATAACATGGTTTGGCGGCAGATTATACCAGGTGGAAAAGGCCGCGATATAAGGTTGAATAACAGACCCACTCAAACCAATGTAGTTTCAATTAAAAAATCATTGAGCAGAATTGGAAATATAAAACGTATTACCAACTATGATGATCGTGGAAAAGCACTATCGTTAGTAGAATACCAATATTTACACAATGGGTTGGAAACAGCGCCTGCAGAGGCGTTTTATACTCAATATAAACAACTGCTCGAAAAATATCAACACCAGGGGCTTATTCAGGAGCGGTATTTGGATCTGAAGTACACCGGAAGCGGGCATGATCCATTTTATACCGAAAGGGCTACTATGAGTGGTCGTGAAGAGTATCCTGTAGTACGGATGGGCGAAACCCATATTGATTATATTTCCGGTACAATAACTTCTACTAATAACCTTGCGTTCGATTTTTTTAGCGGTGCTGTAACAAAATCGGAAACTGAAGATGCTTACGGGAACGTTTTTGTTTCCGAAGCGGTGCCGGCTTATAGAAAATATGATGGAATGGGTTTAAAGATCAATAATGCTGCCAACAAAAATATGCTCACTTCAATTGCAGCTAACTATGTTTACAAATATGTGAATGCAAATGATCCCGGCCCTGTAGGATTAGTGAGTGCCCAGGTACAAACCTGGAGTAACCAGGTTCCCGTGCTGGACAATAAGGACAATATAGTAACGCAGAACAATGCCGGTGGCGAAGGAAATGTTTGGCGTGAGCAGGCAACTTATGTTTGGCAACCCGCAGGCAGCAATAGCGATGGTATAACGCTTATGAAAGATTTTACAGCATTTAACTGGTCATCCCCGGCTGCTGCTTCGGCCAACTGGAAGAAGAACCTGGAAGCTACGCTGTATGATGTAAATTCTCATTCACTGGAGGTGAAAGATGTCAACGGCAACTATGCTGCCACCAGAATGGATCTGAAGAAACAACGGATAGAAGTAAGTGGTAATGCAACCAACTATTATGAACTGGCCTTTAGCGGCGCTGAGGGCGTCGGGAATATGCAACCAGGGCCCAATGATGTGCAATACGCAGATGGAGGGGTTGGGGGAGTTCCACATACCGGAAATGCCGGATTATACCTTGATGGCGGTGGAAAAAGAGGATTTGTGTATACCGTGAGTACAAATAAACTGGTAGCAGGGCGTAACTATGGAGCTAAAGTATGGGTAAAATCACCGTCTGCAAATGCGGATGTTAAGTTATATTATAAAATAGATGGGGTAGAAAAGGGCATAGCTGCCTATACAGCTTCCTCACAAAATGCAGGTCTGTGGCGTTTATTGCATCTTATTATCAAAGGAAGCGACATTATACCCGGGGCAACGCTTGAAGTTGGATGCAGAAATGACAATACAGGGCAGGGTAATGATCTTACATTATCGGTACCCACAACCGGTACCTACGAGGCAGGCAATAGCATAACCATGATAACAGGATTTGAAGGCGTGCCGGAATTTGTGGCACAAATTGTACCAACGCCAGGCCAGGCAGTGGCGCTCGATGATTTCAGATTTCAGCCATTGAATGCTTCGGCTACCGCCTATGTGTATGACGATTATACAGGTCAACTAACGTATGTACTCGATAACAATAACCTGTTTCACCAATTTCAATACGACGATGCCGGCAGATTGTTCCGCACATTTACTGAAAAGATGGGCGCTGGTGCAATAAAAACAAGTGAATATGCTTATAACAGTGCCTGTCAGGAATGGGTATTCACAAATAAACCGATCAATGATATGCCCTTCATGCGTCACGATTGTAGCGGTACACCTACGTCTGTGTCTGTATCGGTGCCAAAGGGTATGTTTGGCTCCTGCATTTCGCAGGAAATAGCCGATATGCAGGCTATTGATTATGCCCAAAGAGAAGGAAACCGCTTGTCTGTATGCGGCCCACGCGTATATGTGTACCTGGAGGCTAAGAGCGCCCAGACTACCACCTCTTGCACGGTTACAATTCGAACAACTTTTACGTTGCATTTTTATAGCGATCCAAAAGGTATCAATCCCATGAATGTGACAAATTTAGCTGTACCGTTACAATGGTATAATCAAACAAAAGGCGATCCTCCCATAATAATTGATGCAACCGGAATTCATAATGGAACAAAAACTGTCTTAGCTACAGATATTCCTACTTTCAGTTCAAGTAACTGTGGTGGACCCGTGAATCTGACTGTAACCAGTGGTTATCAGTTTCCATCATCGCCAGACAGGATGTTTACACTTATAAATTCAGCTGTAACGCTTTAATAATAACTGATGTTTGTTATAATACAATAAATGTTTATTATATGAAATTTCTGTTCAAA
>CBIMFG010000352.1:0-5511 GCA_966243125.1 uncultured Niastella sp. | reverse complement strand
AGGCAGCGTTTTCCAAAGCGATACGAGTAACCTTAGTAGGATCGATTACACCGGCGCGGAGCAGGTTTTCGTATTTCTCTGCACGTGCATTGAAACCGTAATCGTTCTCACCTTCTTTTACTTTTTGTACCACAATGCTACCTTCGAGACCGCAGTTAGCAACAATTTGACGCAGCGGCTCTTCAACAGCGCGTTTTACGATTGCGATACCGGTGTTCTCGTCTTCGTTGATACCTTTCAGTTTATTTAAACCAGCGATAGCGCGGATGTATGCTACACCACCACCAGGCACGATGCCTTCTTCAACGGCAGCGCGGGTTGCGTGCAGTGCATCGTCAACGCGGTCTTTTTTCTCTTTCATTTCAACTTCGGTAGCAGCACCTACGTACAATACAGCTACACCACCGCTTAATTTAGCCAAACGCTCTTGTAATTTTTCTTTATCGTAATCAGAAGTAGTTACTTCGATCTGAGCTTTAATTTGGTTAACGCGGGCGTTGATATCGTCTTTTTTACCTTTACCACCTACGATGGTAGTGTTGTCTTTATCGATGGTTACAGAAGCAGCCTGACCTAAGTAAGTTAAATCAGCACCTTCCAGTTTGTAACCTTGCTCTTCGCTGATAACGATACCTTTGGTAAGAACCGCGATATCCTGCAGCATTTCTTTACGACGGTCGCCAAAGCCTGGAGCTTTTACAGCAGCCACCTTCAGGGTACCACGCAGTTTGTTAACTACCAGGGTAGCCAGTGCTTCGCCTTCCAGTTCTTCTGCAATGATCAGTAAAGGACGGCCGCTTTGAGCTACCTTTTCCAGAATGTGCAGAATATCTTTCATAGCGCTGATCTTTTTGTCGTAGATCAGGATGTATGGGTTGTCCAGCTCAGCATGCATTTTTTCGCTGTTGGTAACGAAGTATGCTGAAGTGTAACCGCGATCGAATTGCATACCTTCTACAACATCAACAGTTGTATCGGTACCTTTTGCTTCTTCTACAGTGATAACACCTTCTTTACCTACTTTAGAGAAAGCTTCAGCGATGAGTTTACCAATTGCTTCGTCGTTGTTGGCAGAGATAGAAGCAACCTGTTGAATTTGTTTGCTGTTGATGCTAACAGACTGTGATTGGCCAGCGAGGTTTTCAACAACTGCTTCAACAGCTTTGTCGATACCGCGTTTCAGGTCCATTGGGTTGGCGCCAGCGGCTACGTTTTTCAAACCTTCGCCAATGATAGCTTGTGCCAGAACGGTAGCAGTAGTAGTACCATCACCTGCAATGTCAGCAGTTTTAGAAGCTACTTCTTTTACCATTTGAGCACCCATATTTTCAATGGGATCTTCCAGTTCAATTTCTTTTGCTACAGTAACACCATCTTTCGTTACAGCAGGAGCACCGAATTTTTTCTCCAGCACTACGTTACGGCCTTTGGGGCCTAAAGTTACTTTTACAGCATTGGCCAGAGCGTCAACACCCTTTTTCATTCTATTGCGGGCTTCGATATCGAAGAAAAGTTGTTTTGCCATTTTATATCTGATTTGAAAATTTTATTAATTTGATAATTCGATAATGTGATCATTCGATAATGGGTACATAAATCATTAGCTAATTATCGAATTAGCTAATTATCACATTAACTATACGATAGCTAAAATGTCGCTTTCACGCATGATCAGCAGATCATCGCCTTCGATCTGGATCTCAGTACCTGCATATTTACCATACAGCACTGTATCACCAACTTTTACAGTAACCGGCTCATCTTTTTTTCCAGGACCGGCTGCTACAACCGTACCGCGTTGAGGCTTTTCTTTAGCAGTATCGGGGATAATGATACCACCTGCAGTTTTTTCTTCCGCTTTAGCTGGGCGAACAATTACCCTGTCGTGCAGCGGAGTAACGTTTATAGCTTCTACTTTCTTAGCCATAGTGTATTAATTTTTGATTTTAGATGATGTTGAGTTGAGGCGCCCGGTTTTTGGTTCTCACTGCCAAAAAGCCGGGCGGCAAAAGTAAACGAATTTTATACCAATCCTTAGCTAAAGGCCATTTTTTCAGGTTTTTGGGCAAAGTATGGCAGAAAAGCGACAGAGCCCGACCACTTCATAGGATTTTAATGTGCCATTTTTGCAGCACTCAATTGATTCTATACCAGTAAATTGTCGTTGAACAAGATTTTGATATTATAGTAAAGATGATAAACACGATTTTGGGTGTACCCTGTAAATCGTTTAGCTTTGTGCCCTCAAAAACAAGTTCTTGCAAAATGATCAGCAGAAGAAACATTCGTGTGAAGGTTATGCAAACCATTTATTCTGTAGAAAGCCAGATAGCAGAATCAGGTGGCGAGGTACCTGCCAAGCCAGTTGATACCGTGAAGATTTTACAGAAGCATTTTGATCAAACCCGTTCGCTTTTTATTTATTTGATCCACTTTGTTACTGAAGTGGCCCGTTACGCGGAAACCGACGCCCGCAACCGCGCTTCCAAACACTTGCCAACGAAAGAAGACCTGAACGTTAACATTAAATTAGCCGGAAATGAATTGTTGTGGAAGATACTAGATCACCCTTCCTACAAACAAGCCGTTAAAGACGACAAACCGGAAGGTTGGGTTGACCAGGACATGCTGAAAAAGATCTATCAGGAACTGGTTGATTCGGAAAAATACCAGCAGTACATTGCCGTACAGGGCAGGGATAAGAAAGACGAAAAGGAAATGATCGAGTACATTTTCAACACGCTGCTGTTACCCAATGAAGTTTTCACCAGCTATATTGAAGAGTATTTCAGCAATTGGGACGATGATGCCGAGATGCTGGTAGTACTGATGCAGAACTTTTTTAACAAACCCGCCGCCTACAACTTTCAGCTATTATTGAGCAGTGAAAAATGGCAGTTTGCGAAGAATTTGTTGCAAACCACGCTGGAGAAAAAAGAGCTGGCGATGGAGTATATAAAACCTAAACTCAAGAACTGGGACCCCGAGCGTATTGCATCCCTGGATATGATACTGATGCGGATGGGCGTATGCGAATTCAAATTCTTTGAAACCATTCCCCCAAAAGTTACCATTAATGAATATATTGACCTGGCGAAGGAATACAGTACTCCGCAAAGCGGCCAGTTTGTAAATGGTATCCTTGATAATATACATAAAGACCTGGTTCGGGATAATCAAATGCACAAAGTGGCATTTAGCCCAAATGGAACACAGCCACAGCAATCAGCGAATAAACCTTCCTGATTGACTTGCATTGATTAGATTTGCAAAAATTTATCCCTTGATGAAATACTTTTTGGCCTTTATAGCTGTAGCCACCTTTATCGGTTGCGACTATGCAGACAAAACGCCTCCGGGTACCCCTGTGATCCCAAAAGAAGCGTTCGACAGTTCAAAGTTCACCACAATTGAATGGATAGATTCAACAAAGGATTATGGTAAGATCACTGAAGGGCAAAAGTTGGATGTATCGTTCCGCTTTAAGAACACAGGCGATAAACCGCTGATTATCCGTTCAGTTAGACCAGGTTGTGGTTGTACAGCCGCCGAGCCGCCCAAAGAACCAATTGCACCCGGCAGTGAAGGCCTTATTAAGGCTTCTTTCAACAGCCAGGGCCGCGAGGGGGTTAACAGCAAGGATATTTATATAGAAGCAAACACCAAAGGCACCCAAAACCATAAAGTGCATTTTGATGTTGAAGTTGAGAAAGGCAAATAATCCCTTTCCATTTCAATTCACCAATTTTAAAATTTTCAAATTCACATAACAATGACAGCAGTTATTTTATTACAGGCCCAGGGTGGCGGTTCTCTGCAACTGATACTTTTAGTGGGTATGATTGTGGTATTTTATTTTTTCATGATCCGTCCACAAGCTAAAAAGGCAAAACAAGCCAAATCATTCCAGGAGAATTTACAAAAAGGCGACAGAATCGTTACCATCGCCGGTATCCATGGCCGTATAAATAAACTGAACGAAGATGGTACTATGGATATTGAAGTGAGCCCTGGCAGCTATTTAAAGATCGAAAAAAGCGCCATTTCTATGGAGATGACCGCCAATGTAAACAAGCCAGCGGTTACTACACCAGCGAAGTAATTCCTTACAGGTACAATATATTAAAGGCGAGTCTGATAAAGGACTTGCCTTTTTTGTTTTGGTGGGCGGGTGAAGGGTGAAAGATGAAGGGTGAAGGTAATACACCGCAGCGCGGCAACGCCTCGGAACTTGAAACATGGAACTTGAAACATGGAACTTGAAATCTGGAACCCGGAACTCGGAACTCGAAACCTGAACAGGAACCTGTAACTTGCCAACCTGAAACCTGTAACTATGGCATTACGAATCGGTTTAACCGGCGGCATTGGCAGTGGCAAAAGCACTGTTGCCAAAGTATTTGAAGTACTTGGTATTCCGGTTTATTCTGCCGATGAGGCGGCCAGGCGTTTGATGAATGAAGATGAAGGACTGCGCCAGCAGATCACCCAGCATTTTGGGCCTTCTGCTTACAAAAACAATCAGCTCGATCGCGCCTACATTGCCAGCCAGGTATTCAACGATAAAGAAAAGCTGGCGTTAATGAATTCATTGGTGCACCCCGCCACCATTCGCGATGCGGCAGAATGGATGGCCAGGCAAACCACGCCGTACGTGCTCAAAGAAGCGGCCATTATTTTTGAAAGTGGAACTCAGGATCAGCATGATTATATAATAGGCGTATCGGCCCCTACTCCGCTGCGTATTTTACGGGCCATGAAGCGCGACGGTTCCACCCGCGAACAGGTACTGGCCCGCATGAGCAAGCAAATACAGGAATCCATTAAAATGCGCTTATGTGATTTTGTTATCTTCAATGATGAACAGAAAGCGGTTATACCGCAGGTGTTGGAGCTGCATGAAAAGTTACTGGCGATGGTCAGTGGTCAGAAGTGAGTGGTCAGTGGGTTCCTTATTTTTCAGACAACTGCACATTCGCGAGTCTACTCACCACTCACCGCTCACCGCTCACCTATATTATTCCAATTCTGATTTCCTGCTTTTATAAATTAACCAGGCTGTTAACCCCAAAACAGCCGCACCAGCAGCCACAGCCACTAAAGGCGTTATCTTATTTACAGGCTTCGGTATATATGTAACGCCTTCAGTACCTACCACTCCCGGCTCCTGGGTATAGCGACCATTTAATGGTACCGCCAATTCTTTAAAATTATCGGCCAGATTGAGGAGCATTTTCCGCATTTCTTCGCCTCTCATTGGCATTCCATGGCCAGTGGCTACTACATCAGGTTCCAGTGCTGCCAGCGTTTTTACTGATTTTTCTGCTGCCGCCCAATCGTAGGTAAAATATTTGGGTGGGCCGGTTAATTTGCGGGTTTGCCGCATTACTGACCAGATAGATTCCTGCTTAGTGGTTACAAAAGCATCTCCGGCCAGCAACACGCGGTCGCGGCGGCGCCATAAACTTATATGACCGGGTGAATGCCCGGGTGTTTGTATAAATTTCCAAT
>CBIMFG010000351.1:0-5515 GCA_966243125.1 uncultured Niastella sp. | reverse complement strand
GAAAAACCGGCTGGTACTGGCAGCCCGCCGGCAGGAGGCGTTGGAAGAAGTGGTGAAAGAATGCAAACAATTGGGCGGACTGGCCATTGCGGTTCCCACAGATATGCGTTCGGTAGAAAGCATTCGCCAGTTGGCGACAAAAGCGAAGGACTTTGGCGGCGCCATCGATGTTTGGATAAACAATGCCGGCGTACTGGCAGCCGGTGCGCTGGAACAAATTCCTGCCGATGTAAATGAAGATGTGATCAGGACCAATCTGATGGGTTATATGCACAGTGCACATACGGTGCTGCCCTATTTTAAGGAACAGGGTTATGGACTGCTGATCAATAATATTTCTATTGGCGGATGGTTTCCTACCCCCTATGGGGCTGCTTATACGGCCAGTAAATTCGGCATCCGTGGTTTTTCAGAATCGTTAAAAGGCGAATTGAGTGAGTTTCCGGATATCCATATCTGCGATCTGTATCCAGCTTTCTTAGATACGCCCGGCATTCAACATGCAGCCAATTATACCGGTAAATTATTAAAACCTGCACCACCTGTATACGATCCGTTAAAGGTGGCCAAAGCCGTAGTATCGCTTGTAGCCTGTCCCCGTGAACGTGCTACTATTGGTGCCGCTTCCATCTTTCTTCGGCTCGCTTATCAGCTGTTTCCTTCATTAACGCGTACTATTACGGCATCGGTAATACGAACCTATTTAAAGCAGGCCGAATCTATGCCATTTAACAGTGGTAATATATTGCAGCCCGTATCATATGGAATTACCGTAGATGGCGGCTGGCGCCAACCACTTAACAAAGCAATGAATAAAAAAGCCGGATTTATTGCAGCGGGTATTGCAGGTGTTTTGGTGGGGGCGTTTTTGTTGGGGAAGAAAAGCATGTAACATTCGATAAGCCGGGATCGCATGGTGATGAATGTATCCTCCTTTCCCTGTCAATAGCTGTTTTGAATTATTTCATATCGACTTTAGTTTTTTGGATGACAACTTTAGTTTTTGGATGACGTCTTTAGCATTTTGAATGACACCAATAGCACTTTGAATGACGTCTTTAGCATGTGGAATAACGTCAATGCATCTTTCCATGAGACAAATAGCACACGGGCAGTGGAAAACGGTTGGTAATAAACTCATATCAATTTGTTGCCAAAGGAAAATAGATTGGCAGAGACCATAAAATGTTATTGATAGGCCCCAAGTGATTTTTGGCAGCCTCCTTCTGATTTTTGGTGACCTCCATGTAACTTTTGGCGGCTATCTACTAACATTTGGCGGCATACAACTACATCTAAATGGTTCCCAACTCACTTTTTTTCATCATCCACTAACATTTGTTATGAAATACGCAGCACTTGTTACCATGAAACTGAAAATTTACGTGGCAGAAACAAATTGTTCAGGCTTTCCCATAGATTAGGAAGGGTACTATTTGAATCAGGAAGCCACAAACTGAAATTTGGCAGCTTCTTCCGGTATAAGCAGGTTCTCACCCACCAGGAGCAAGGCAATAAGCCGATGAAGGAAAGCATAACCAAACCGATGACCGCATCAAAATGAACAGGCGCCTCATTAACCAGAATAATGCCTGCTGCAAAATGATCGATGAAGACTTCAACCTGCCTTGCGGAAGCCCAAAATTGAAGTATGCTGCCACCTACATAAAATGGAATTCTGAAAAATTGGAAAGGGAGGAAAATTAATCGCTTTTTGGGGGAGGCGGGGGATAAAAAGAAAAAAGGTCCTCTGTAGAAACAGTCGACCTCTAACGATTGCTTGCCATATGAAAAAAAAGATAAATCTAATTCGTGGTGAAGCTTTTGCTTCAGGGTAGCTACTCATTTTCTTTTTCTGCTTTACCGTGCTACCGTTGTTGATGATGTAAAAGTACAGCGTGGCTGAGCCCTTTCCTAACCAGGTTTTTGCCGATTTTATGATGCCAAAGGCTGCAAAAAATTTGCAAATCTATGTCCAGCAAGGATTTAAACCCATTTTCCCGGTGGTAGCCAACGCGATTTAGCAACCTAAAAATTGCAATTTTTCGACTTTTATTATAGTTGTCCGTCCCATTCAGGGGCGTCGGCCAGCTTATGCAGCAAATTTTCGGGCAAAAAGGGCCTGCCATTGGCTCCCACGCAGGTACCGGAAAATACCGCCTTGGTCACCACCTTATTATTCAACAGAATGGTTTGCTTAAAATGCAGGACCGATTTATTGGTTTTATCAACCATAGGGCTGCAGGTAACGATAAACTCATCTCCCTTTTTCAATGACCGCACAAACTGCAGGGTGTATTTCGACAACACCATGTTAACGCCATTCTCCGCTTCCTTCATAAAATCAAAACCGAGTACTTCCCTGATGTAATCGTGCCGGCACCACTCCATGTAAAAAGGATAATACAATCCATCCATAATGTTCTGAAAGTCGATGTGTTCTTCTTTTGCCGTGTAGGTTTTTGAAAATTCCATAAGATAAAATTGTAATTAATGGCGGCAAAAGTAAGCGATTCCCAGTATTATTTTGTAACCGCTATTGGGGAGGAAACTAGCCTATCGTGCTTGCCACCTGCACAATTGATTCCTCGTATTGTTGATACTTTCAGACAACACCTGCTGGCATAATTACTGTGCGCAGCTCTGTATAAAATCAATAATTTATGTCAGGACGTGGAGATAAAAACAAACAAGGCACCTCAGGAAGAGGGGCCAGCCATCAAAGTGGACAAGCTTTCGCGGATACCCGCCCAATGAACAGCAAACGGGATAGCCACAAATTGTACGATCTGCTGATCGATGAGGTTCCCTACCTGGTAAACACTGAGGCATTTACGTATAATGATGAACAAAGATATTATGTAAGCATCAATGGAGGCCCACGCCATGTATTTACCTGGGATTCGGACTTAAAACGATTGGCCGCAATTGACCGTGATGCAGCTGTTTTACCGGATGCATTGGAAGAAGAGATCAGCAATAAATTACAACAAGACCATAAACATTAAAATATTTCAAAATGAAAAATCAGGCGCCAACCCCCAATAAAACAAAGGAAAAAAGCGGTGAAACCATTCCCGAGAACAGAACCAAACAAGGCGTTGATAAAATGCCGGAACAGGAGAAGGGCAAAGGTGATCAGGTGAGCAACAAAAACCTGAAAGGTAAACAGGTAGATGCTGATCCTGAAACCGATGAAGGCCAACCGCTTGATGATTAATTAAACCTGTTAAAAAAAGAAACCGGCCCTTAATGTTGCAAACGACGTTTCTTTAGAGGTGGAGAAATAAGCACTAAACGCCATCATATTATAGGGAACATAATAAATACCGCCGCCGTACCCTGTATGAATGGTGTTTGAGTTCTCCCCTTTGATCCATACGCGGCCATCATCAAAAAATCCCAGCAGGCCTAATTTTCCGCGAAATACATAGCCTCTTAAATTTGCTACATTCAACCGTAACTCTGTGTTTTGGTAAACACTGCTGCGGCCTGCAAACCGGGTACGCCAATAGCCTCTTAAATTTTCTGAGTTACCCAATGTATTGGCCTGATAAAATTCGTAGTCGCCCATATTGGTAGCTGCGCCACTGCGGTGTGCAAAGGTTAAGCGATCGAAGAAAGTATAATAGAAACTCACTTCGCCATTCAGTTTTAACAAACGTCTTGATGTTTGTTCCAGGTTATTATAATAAGAAAACCCGGTTTCAATACCAATACCTTTGGTGGGGAACTTTAATGAATTGCGCGTGGAATATTGCCAGGAACCATTTACTCCACCAAAATATTTGGTGGTGAATACGGCCGAATCCAGTTCTGAGTAATCGCTTGCTACAAATTTACCTTCGGTGGGTAATATTTGCATAGTCTCAAACTGCAATCCAAATCGTAAAGTGTTTTTAGTCCATTCGCGGCTTACACCAGGGCTCACATAACAGTTCTTTGCTTTGGTTCGATAGAAAGATCTTTTATCCACCACCAGCTCGGTATTGTTACCCAAACCATAATAGTTCAGAATATAGCGTGGCCCTCTATAGGCCGCTGCCAGGTTAAGGTCCCACTTGCCAAATGTTTGTTTGAACAGTCCTTTATAACCAAACCCCAGCGCACCGGTACCAAAGGCATAATTCACCACAAAACTTTGCTGCCAGCCAAATGGCGTTTTACCCCATTGCTGTCTTTTGTATAATAACCCCAACCCTAAAATAACCTGATCATCCGGGTTATAACCGGGAATGATCAGCGGCACCCACCAATCGTATTTAAATGAATTTCTTTTAAATTGAAACAACGTATCTGAACTGCGGGTAACAGCAAACCGGCGATCTGAGAAATAATTGTTTTTACTTTCATCATACGCGCGAACCCTTTTGCCTCCACCCTCGCCTGCTCTTAGAAAACTATCTACACCCTTACCACCAATGGTTCGAATAAGAAATTTGTTCTTTCCATGCCCGGTAAAAACAAACCGGTCCCTCCCATCCAGTCCATATACATTGATCTGTTTGGTGGCGGCATGATCAAATATCCGGTAGTAAAAGGTATCGCTTTTTTCATTAAGACCAGTTACGGCCAAATGCTTGTCATCGATCTTTGAAAACACAAATGATTCATTTTTTTCTGAACCAACAATGGTAACACGTTTGCTTAAGTACCGGTAATATTTCATTCCATAGCCCGGCAAATTATCCCTGCGTTGCTGCAATCTTTTCACCAGAAAATCGCCAGAGAACGTATTCACTTCAGCGGGCATGGTGTTAATGCTGGCTCGGATAGCCGAATCGGGTAATTCCTGTTGAACCGTACTGATCATTTGTTCCCAGTCTTTTTTTGTTAACTGGTTCAGGAAGTACGGGTCAATATTACGGGCCGAAAAATTTTGTCCTTTTATGTCTTTTACTGTAGGATGCATGTTCTGCAAAGGCCGCAATGCCCAGGGTTTTGCGATGAACCATAATGAAACGCCATCAGTTTTTGAAAACGCCTGGTCACGGTCCCGGCCAAATGCAATGTACTGCGTGCGGGTGCTGTCATCATGCGCACACCATACCCATTGATCTTCGTGGCGGTCCCAGTCGTTTATGATCATATCAAACAGCCGTACTTTTAAATACGATGGTTGATCAACCTGGTTCTTGGTGTTCTTAAATACCTTCTCAAATAATTTTTCTGAATTATCTATATCATCGGCATTACCGCTTATGGCAGTATGCTCCCAGCCTTTACCTGAGGGCCTTTCTTCCAATAAACATAATTTATTACCGATAACTGAATTGAACTCACCCAGTTTGTCCTGATTGGGTACATATAAAATAACAGGGTTGGTATGCAGAATGTGTAAGTAATCAGCCAGCTTTGCAATAGCCACCGGGCCATAAGGATGCGCCGTACTGATCTGATCATTTATAATATCATTTACAAAAGTTCCTTTAAACTCGTCGGGGATCAGTACATCCAGGCTTTTATCAATAGTACGCAGCACATATTCTTTTCCATCGCCACCCATTAACCGAAG
>CBIMFG010000350.1:0-5516 GCA_966243125.1 uncultured Niastella sp. | reverse complement strand
TATAGGTATTGTACAACAACTCGTTACTGGTATACAGGTTGGTGGTAGGGTCAATTGACCGGCCCCACTGCAAACCGGTATTGGTGCTAAAATCCGCATTGGGGTATTGCGACCACCTGGCTTGCTTTTCGTTCACTTCGGCTCCATTGGCCTGCAGGCTGGTTTGTTGCACCGTGAGGTTGTTGGCCAATGCATATTCAACACAACGGCGCAAGTCCCATTTATCATCCTGGGCTTGGGCATACACACCATATGGCAGGTAACAGATAAGGAGCAGTAAAAGGGACCTACTTTTTTTCATATTCCAAAAGTAAATTTATTGAGAGGCGAATGATGTTGTTTTTGATAAACGGTCATTTCAACTTTTCTTCAACAAATAACGCCATTAGGTGAGGCTGCCCCCACCATACAATGACCAATAATGTTTATTCACTATGTTTCCTATACGCCTGCCTGCTTGTTACCTGCTAAAACCTACCGGCTTTTAGCAAAAGCCTGTTCATAGTCTGCAATCAGGTAATCCGGATCTTCGAGGCCCACATAAAACCGGATCATTTTATGGGCACGATTGCCCGGGTCGAAGTTTTCCGGTAAAATAGACGCACAACGGGGTATGGCCAGGCTTTCGTGGCCACCCCAACTTACAGCCATTAGAATGTGTCGCAAGGATTCGCAGAAGGTTACAATCTGATCAATTTTTTCTGCCTTCATTACTACGGTAAATAACCCACAGGCGCCGCTCATTTGCTTTTTGGCCAGTTTATACTGCGGAAATGTGGGATCGAATGGAAAGATCACTTCTTCTACCTGGGGATGTTTTTTAAGGTAGTCAACCACTTTAAGGGTGCTCTGGGAAATTCGTTCTAACCGAACAGGCAGGGTACGCAGGCCGCGAATGAGCAGCCAGGCATTAAAAGGCGTTATGCCATTACCCATGTTCAGCAATTCATTGTCGAAGATCTTCTTCATCATCTGGCGGGTGCCGGTTAATACCCCGGCTACCACATCACTGTGCCCGCCAATATATTTGGTGGCTGATTGCAACACCATATCAATACCCATTGCCACCGGTTTTTGAAACAGGGGTGTGCAATAGCTGTTATCACAAATAGTTATAATATTTTTCAACTTTGCCAGGTGAGCAACGGCCTGCAGGTCCTGCAGGGCAAAATCCCAGCTGTTGGGCGATTCCAGGTAAATGATCTTTGTATTGGGACGAATGGCCTGTTCAAAATTCTCAAGGCGCGTACCATCAATATAGGTGGTGCTGATGCCAAAGCGGGGCAAAATATTATCGAACATTCTCTGGGCCCAGGTATAGGGCGCCCGAACCGAAACAATATGGTCACCTGATTGTACATTCGAAAAAACCGAAGCAAAGATGGCGGATGCGCCACTGTTAAATACCAGGCAATCTTCGGCCTCATCGAGTGCGGCCAGCTTTTGCCGTAAGATATCTACAGTGGGGTTTAAACCGCGGCTATACAAATAGGTGCTGAATTCATCTTCGAACACTTTTCGCAGATCGTCCACCTTTTTAAAAGCAAAATTGCTGGTTTGCATAATGGGTGGAGAAATGGCACGGAAGTACTGTTCGCGATCTTCTCCTAATTCGTTCAAAATGTACGACAGATCATTCATGTGACTTTAGTTTGGTTGAGGAGATTTCTTGATTATGCGTAACACAAAATACAGTGCGAAAAATACTGCGAATACCAAAGCGCTTACCCATGCCGCTTTGGGTGTATTGATAGCAATGCTGGTGCCTATAAACAGGTACGCTGCAATAAAGATCAACGGCAACAAGGGATACAGCTTCATGCGATAACTATTTTTTTCACCCTCCCCCACTTTCCTTTTCCGCAAAATAAAAATAGTGGCTGTAGATGTGGCCATACCAATGGAATCTAAAAAAATAGTGTGATTAAGGATCTCATCAAATGATTCGGCATAGAACAAGGTAATAAGGCTCAGCGCTGTAAATGCAGTTAGTGAAACTACAATTACATTTCTTTTTGTGCTTACTCTTTTAAATACGGCCGGTAACACGCCTTCATCACTCATTGCATACATAACACGGGGGTTACTCATCAACAATATATTAACATAGGCCAGCACAGACAGGAATAACAGGACCGATAGAATGGTGAACCCTTCTTCCCCAAATAATTTACCAGCGAGTATGGCAGCAATGGATTGTGCGTTTTTTAAAGCTCCGAAACCTATCACCTTGTAATAGGTGTAATTAATTGTAATATACAGCAACATTATGATAGCAATGCCAAAAAATATTCCTTTTGGTAAAATTTTTGATGGATTTTGAACATCGCCCCCAAAGTTTATCGTTTGTTGATAGCCGCCATATGTAAAGCTAACGGCTACCAGGCACGCCCCGAAAGCTTTTAAAACACTCATGAAATCAGGCGCCGCCGCCGGGGCTGCCGGTGCATTCGTAGTGGCATAGTTGCCGGTAAATAAAGCGCTTATCAAAAAAAGCACCACACCTATTTTTATCACCGTTAGTGCATTCTGCGTACGTGCGCTCATTTTAAGCCCCAGCAGGTTCACACCATAAAAAGCGATCACTGCTATGGTTGATATTATGAGTTTAATATTATAGATATTCCTGCTTCCTGTGAACAGTACATTGGCCAGGTATTCAGACCCTATGAGCGCCACCCCGGCCAGGGACGCCGCATTAGACACCAAAATGATGCAGTTGATGGCAAATGCGATGGAGGGATGATAACAATAAGAAAAAATTTTATAATAGCCGCCGGTAACCGGCAACCTTGACCCAATTTCAGCGTAGGTCAATGCCCCGCATAACGCAATGAGCCCACCCACAATCCAGGCAAGAAAAAACATTTGGCCCGATGTTGCTTCGTGGGCCACATTTGCCGGGGTGCGAAAAATGCCCATGCCTATTACCAGGCTGACGACGATCATGGTTAGATCGAACAGATTTAAACGGGTGTTGGACTTCATTAATGGAAGTTAATAATATTTGCATTTACCTTTAGGTACTAATTCAAGCAACAATGATCAGGAACTGTATCCTTATCTTATTGGCAATTATTGCTGCCTGCCCGCTGCATGCACAGCATAATCAACCCAAAGATACCACCCGAACTTTACAAGAAGTGGTAGTGAAAGCTTATGAACAAAACCGGCAGTTAAAAGAAGTGTCGGCGGCCATTAATGTTATCAATAGCGACCAGTTAAAACGCTATAACAATACAAGCCTGTTACCCGCCCTGAATGCCACGCCCGGTGTACATATGGAAGAACGCTCACCCGGCAGCTACCGGTTAAATATACGCGGCAGTACTCTGCGATCGCCCTTTGGTGTACGGAATGTTAAAGTTTACTGGAATGGAATTCCTTTCACCGACCCCGGCGGCAACACCTACCTGAACCAACTCAGTTTTTACAATGCCGGCAGCATTGAAATACTCAAAGGACCGGCCAGTAGTTTGTATGGCGCCGGTACAGGTGGCGCCGTGCTGATAAACAGCCAAACCAACGACAGACCGGCAGGCATTAACCTGCACTACGCAACCGGCAGCTATAACTTGCAAAATATAAACGCCCAGGTTACCCTTGGCGACAGCGATCACAATAATACGTTTGGCTACACCCACGTAACCAGTGACGGTTACCGTGACAATACCCGTATGCGGCGCGATGTTGCTACCTGGGAAACGCTGTTCAAAGCAAATGATAAACAGCAACTGTCGGCCTCGGTGCTGTATGGCGATCTGTATTATCAAACACCCGGTGGTTTAACGGCTGCTCAATACAAAGCCAATCCCCGCGGGGCCCGGCCGGCGGCAGGCGCTTTCCCCAGCGCCCAGGATGCACAGGCTGCTATATACCAGAAAACATTTTTAGCAGGTATTACCCATCAATACCGGTTCACCGAGAACTTTCAAAATACGTCGGTGGTATATGGTGCTTTTTCCAATATAAAAAACCCCACCTTCCGTAATTATGAAAGAAGAAGCGAACCGCATTTTGGCGGCCGCACCGTATTTACGTTAAACAAACAGTGGAATGAAACCAGTTTACAGGTATCCTTTGGCGGCGAAGGGCAACGTGGTTTCTTTAACACCAAAACATTCGGCAATGCAGGCGGCAATCCCGACACGGTTCAAACCGATGACGACATCGATAACTATATTTATTCAGGTTTTGTACAAGGTGATTTGCATTGGAAGGGCGATTGGTCGTTGAGTGCCGGTGTAAGCATCAACAAATCATCTATCACCATTACGCGGCTTACCGGACCCGAAACCGGAAAGCTCAATGCTACGTTCAACAGTGAATGGGCGCCGCGGATCGCCCTTTCAAAAAAGGTTATTCCAGGGCTGCTGGTGTATGCCAGTGTTTCGCGCGGTTTTTCACCCCCCGGTACGGGTGAAATTTTGCCCAGCACCAGCATCATCAATACCAATTTGCAGGCTGAGCATGGTATAAACTATGAAGCTGGTTTTAAAAGCAGCTGGTTGCAGCAACGGCTGTATGTAGAAGTGAATGCATTCTATTATCAGTTGCGCAACGCCATTGTACAACGGCGCGATGCCAGCGGGGCCGATTATTTTGAAAACGCCGGCAGCACCAAACAACGGGGCATTGAATCACAGATCAGCTATCAGCTACTGCCCCATAAAAACCGCTTTGTAAGCAATGCCCGTATTTGGGTTAGCCATACGTATAACAATTTCCGCTACCAGGATTTTAAAGTAGTTACTACTGATTTTTCAGGCAACAAACTGCCGGGCGTTCCCAGGCATACTGTAGCAGCCGGTTTGGATGTTACTACCCGCCCCGGCTGGTACATAAACCTCACCTGGTTTTATAACGATCCCCTGGCACTGAACGATGCCAATACCGATATGGCCACTTCTTATAACCTGGCTGGCGGCCGCACCGGCTGGCGCACGGCATTAAGTAAAACAATTATGATGGATGTGTTTGCCGGGGTGGACAATTTATTTGATGTGACCTACAGCCTGGGTAACGATATTAATGCCACCGGCGGCCGGTATTACAATGCTGCTGCGGGTCGTAATTATTTTGGGGGCGTATCTTTCCAGTACCGGTTTTAATGCCTCTTTAATGTATTGACATACAATTTTCTACCTGGGGGTGTTGCTTTTCTTCGATGTATTAAAAAAATATATTGATGGAATAGCAACACCCCCTATTTTTGCTTCGTAATTGGTTCCCGATAAGTCGGGATTAAAAGGGAAACCGGTTAAAATCCGGTGCTATCCCCGTAGCTGTAAGTTCATCGTGAATGGTCAATGGTGAATGGTCAATCGAAGCAGACGCACTGCCGATTGCCGATTCATGATTCACGATTTTTGAATACCCACGCCACTGTTTCGGCTTAGTTGAGACGGGAAGGCATTCAAAAAAGAACAAGCCAGAAGACCTGCCAGTTGCAATTTGCATCAACGAGCTTTCGGGTGAAAGGCCGGGGATGAAATCAGTCTTTACTGCATAAGACC
>CBIMFG010000349.1:0-5526 GCA_966243125.1 uncultured Niastella sp. | reverse complement strand
TTATCTGTGTAGCCACGGATCTTTCCATAGCTGGTTGTAGCAACAGGTGACTCAGTGTTAAATGCAAAGGAAGGAATTGTAATAAGACTGCCGGCAGCAATGGCTGACTGTCGTAAGAAGGTGCGGCGATTAATATCTGGCATACAATCTGGTTTATACAAATAGAAATTCTAATTAGTGAAAATTAATGTCTCCTGGCCATTTTTCCAATTTTCAATCGCTATTAACGCGCTCCATTCACTGCTAAACGTTAGCCTGGCATAATTTTTTAATTCAAAACCTGTTACATTAGCCATTCACCGCAAGAAATTAACACTCGTTATTTTTTTCTCTTTCATGAATACAGATGTTCATAAGCCTGTCAGGGTTAGTGATCTTATCCAATCCCTTGATTGGTCAAAAACCCCTATTGGCGCCCTTGAAGCATGGCCACAAAGCCTGAAAGCAACCATAAAGACCATTTTGGGCTCCCGGTATCCCATGATTTTGCTTTGGGGCGAATCGCTTATCCAGATCTATAATGATGCCTACACGGGACTTATTGGAGATAAGCACCCATATGCACTTGGGCGCTCGATAAAAGAAACCCAGGCTGAGTCGTGGGCTACGATCGGGCCCATGATCCATCATGTAATGACAACCGGCATCCCCAACTGGGTTCCAGCCCAACTGCTTGCAGTTAACCGGTCGGGATTTAACGAAGAAACATATTTCAGCCTGTCTTATAGCGCAGTTGAAAATGATGAGGACGTGATTTCAGGCATGCTGTGCGTTTGCAGTGAAGTAACCCAACAGGTGCTTGGCGAAAGGCGGTTGCGTTTGCAACGGGATCTCACTTCTAAAGCCAGTGAAATACGCAGTGTGGAGAAGGTATGTCAGGATATTGTTAATGCCATTAACGATTATCCTTCCGATGTTCCCTTTGCTGCGCTGTACATTAAAGGAACCGACGGGAAGTTAAAACTAAGCGGCACAGTTGGTATAATTGGAGATACCTGTTTTACATCAACCTTTGATGTTCAGGCTCCCGTTTCCGATCCCTGGTATTTGCGGCAGGCATTGGGGGGAACAATTACCCTCATAAAGGATGTACAATCCATTTTTTCTCTCAACGGTGGCGTCTGGAGCGAACCGGTTAAATACGCCATTACGCTTCCTATTGCTTCGTCCACACCCAACGACCCCTTCGGAGTACTAATTGCAGGCATTAGTCCCAATTGTGTTCTGGATGACAATTACAAGTCGTTTTATGAATTGCTGGCTGGGCAGGTATCAATTGCATTAAGAAATGCGCATGCCTATGAAGAGGAACGTAAGCGGGCGGAAGCATTGGCGCAGATAGACAAAGCAAAAACTGATTTTTTCAGTAACGTTAGTCATGAATTCAGAACACCGCTCACCTTATTGTTAGGACCACTGAAAGAGGTATTAACTGGCCCACATGAGCTTTCAGCCCATGATACCAGGCAACAATTAGAAGCTGTATACCAAAACGCGCTCCGGCTTTTGAAACTTGTAAACACGTTGCTTGATTTCTCCCGCATGGAAGCCAACAGGGCGCAGGCCACATACAGGCCTATCGATTTGAGTGCATTTACCATTGAACTTGCCAGCTCCTTCGAATCAGCCATAAAAAAAGCGTCACTTGATTTTATTGTCGATTGCCCTTCTCTTTCCCAGCCAATCTATATTGATCGCGAAATGTGGGAAAAGGTGATATTCAACCTGCTGTCTAACGCCCTTAAATTCACTTTTACCGGAAGTATTAGAATTGCCATTACTGAAAATCCTTCAATGGCCGTCCTTACGGTTTCCGACACAGGCGTAGGAATTCCCCGGCATGAACTGCCGAATATTTTTACCAGATTTCATCGTATACAAAACAGTCGCTCCCGTTCACACGAAGGAACCGGCATTGGATTGGCGCTGGTAAAGGAACTGGTTTCACTGCATGGCGGAAGCATATCATTAGAAAGCATTGAAAATGCAGGAACAACATTTACAATTGAAATTCCTAAAGGAATTGAGCACCTTGATGCCAAATCTATTCAGGCCGCTGATTCCGGATCAAATTCCAACATTGTAAAAGAAAGCTATATTAGCGAAGCCCTCACCTGGAGTGATGATAAAGTGGCCAATGATCATTTACACCACGCGATCCCTGCAGTACCAGAACAATTGTCAAACAAAAACGATCTGATTATGGTCGTTGATGACAATATTCATATGCTCCGGTATTTGCACAGGATCCTAAGTGCAAGGTGGAATGTAGTCACCGCAAAAAACGGACGACAGGCGCTGGTACAAATGCAGTACATAAAACCTGAGCTTATCCTTTGTGATGTGATGATGCCCGAGATGGATGGATTTGAATTGCTTGCAGCGCTGAGAAAGAACGCCGACTGGAACAACATTCCCATTATCTTGTTATCTGCACGGGCCGGACAGGAAGCAACTGTTGAAGGGCTTCAAAAGGGAGCCAACGACTATCTTGTTAAACCTTTTTATGCACAGGAATTGATAGCGCGGGTAGCAACGCAACTGGAAATAAAGCGTACGCGGCTGGATGTTTACCATCAGAAATTATTCACAGCAGAGCTTGAAAAAAAAGTACAGGAACGTACTTCAGAACTGGATGTCATTAATAAACAATTGGAGCAGTTTGCTTACGCCGCCAGCCATGATCTGCAGGAACCTCTAAGAAAAATAATAACATTTTCGGAGATTATTGATCATAAGCTGCTTTCAAATAAAACAGAAGATATTACTCCCTATCTAAAAAAAATATCAGCTTCTTCAGAAAGAATGAAAGCCCTGATAAATGATTTATTGAACTTTTCCCGGCTATCCCATCCCGATCAGGATTTTCAGCTTTTCGATCTCAACACTATAATAGAAACGCTTAAGCAGGATTTTGAACTGATCATATCACAAAAAGAGGCACGAATAGAAAATGATCTGCTACCTGTTATTGAAGCTATCCCGTTACAGATGAACCAACTCTTCTATAATCTAATTGGTAATGCTTTAAAATTTACCGACGACAGCAGGCAACCGTATATTCGAATACAATGTAGGGAAATACCTGACGAAGAACTGCAACAATTCCATGAACTGAATAGGTCTGTAAAGTATTATCGCATCGATTTTATAGATAATGGCGTTGGCTTTGAGCAGGAATATGCAGAACAAATTTTTGTCTTGTTCAAGCGACTGCATTCAAACAATAGCTATGAAGGTACCGGAGTTGGATTAAGCTTATGTAAAAAGATTGTACTTAACCATCATGGAAAAATTTTTGCAGCATCCGAAGAGGGCAAAGGATCAACTTTTACGGTGATACTGCCTGAAAAACGGGGGTATTAAAATGCCATGAAAGGTGCCATTCCTGCTTTTATCGAATTTCATCACACTCACCAACAGGATCAGAAAAAAGAGCAGCAGCTGGGTCATATAGAACTTGTTTAAGTCGGCCCTTATACCTGTTGTTTGCAGCAAGAAACCAGACCTGCCTTCGTATGCTATATTCCTCAACCGGTGGCCCTGCCTGTTACCGATGAACAACCCGTTCAGCACCAGCATCAATACCAGCACTATTTTCAGCCTGAACCACTGTTGCTGCCACCAGATACCTTTTGCAAATATAAACATAGCAACTCCGGAGAGTATTAGCATAATGGCGCCTGTACGTACAATTACGCCATAACCGGCCATTACCGGCAATAGACCGAAGGCTTTGCCGGCATCCTGTTGCGCCAGCTTCCAGAAAATCCGGCTGGTAAAATAGTCGATGAGCGTTGCACCAGCCATGGTTACGAAACCGGCTAAATGAACGACCAGGAATAACCGGAGTATCAGGTGATTTTTCATAGTTTTTAATTATGCTTAGCTATATCAGCCGTTAGGGCGGCTGAACGTAATAATTGTATGAAGTAACGGATCAGGGGTATGGCCACTACGCCTTGCAAAACGCCTGTTAATTCAAAAATCAGGTTATCTGGCATTTCATAGGTTCCCTCGGGGTAGAGCTTTTTCATCACATCTATTGACAGGCCTGCGAAGAAAAAGCAGTTCTTCAGTATGTGGTTGTATATGCCTTCAAATACGCCGATCAGTAGTATGGATGCCAACAGCGTAATAAGGCAGTAGCATAGGAATATCCATTTAGGAGGAGTTGTTTTGGAGCAAAAGTAACCCAGTAATAAAGTAAGCGATGCCACCGGAATACTGAGCAGTAAGACGTGCAGGCGCCATGGGGTATGGTAAATTATAGCGCCCCAAACGTGATGTATGGAAGTTAGTACCATCAGCAAAACACTGTACACCGTTACTTTGCGGAGCTTTTGGTTGAATGTATGTAACATAAACACTTATCTTTATGCAGGCGAAATTAGACAGCCTGTACCAGACGGTCAATAAGTAACCAAACAGTAACCTCTTACTTTTTTGTGATATTTATGGAAACACCCGGATATGATACGTATGCATGCCCCGTGAGCAAAACCATGATGCTTATTAGTGGAAGATGGAAGCCGATTATCCTCTATCTCATAGAGCACCATATTAACCGGTACGGGATGATGCAAAAGAAAATGCCCAGGATCAGCAAAAAGATCCTGGCCGAACAATTGAGAGAATTGGAAGCTGATGGACTGATTATCAGAGATGTCATCATCAATAAAGCTCCACAGGAAGTGTTGTACCACCTGACGGCTAAAGGAACTTCCTTAAGGTTGCTGATCGATCAGATCTTCGAATGGGGTACTACCCATATGCTGGATGAATCTGCTCAAAAATCAGCGCGTTCCATGATGCTGCCTGAAAATCCTGAACTTTGCCACAAGACTTGAATTTATACCAAACTACCGGACCGGTACACCTGTTTTTATTTAGCTAACTTTTTAGAATTGTAGAGCTAATGAAGAATAACGATCTAACGAACTTTCAATCTAAAACATTTAAATATGGCTGAGAAATTCAATTACACCCAAAGAATGGATATTAAGTATGATCACCAGGAATTAATTGACGTTAATCAAATAGTTAGTGAATGTACAGACAAATGGTTCAACCAGACACTTACGAAAGTGAACGGAAGTGTCGTAAGAATAGGGATCGTAGAAGGAGAATATCATTGGCACAAGCACGATGACGATGATGAATTTTTCTTTGTGTTAAGCGGCAAATTGTATATTGATTTAGAGGACAAGACTCTTGAACTAAATCCAAACGAAGGAGCAACAATATCAAAAGGTGTGATGCACAAAACAAGAGCGCCACAAAAGACAGTAATGCTTATGATTGAGACTGACACAATTGACCCAATAGGTCAATTGAAGTAATCAATTTAACAAAAGAAAAAGCCGCTATTGATCTCGTTTCCTTGATGACCATAACCGGTATTTGATCAGTTTCTTTGTGCGATATAAAAGTAAGATGGATTTTTGAAGAATAAATCACTGGCATGTTTAACCTATCCCAACATGTTCTATCTTGTTTTATGTTATCCCAGGTTGTTCTATGTGC
>CBIMFG010000348.1:0-5529 GCA_966243125.1 uncultured Niastella sp. | reverse complement strand
AAAGTTATTTTGAACCGGGGTTTGAAAACATTCCGGTTTCCGGCGCTATAGTAACCATTACAGAAGGTACGCTGCTGGCCAATAACCAGTATAACTGGGACCTGGCCACAAAAAGACAATTGAAAGAAGGCCAGCTTGCTCAATTCAATAACCAGGTGCTGCCCGGTGTATATTTCGATCCCCTGTTAAACACCAATGCAGCCAATGCCTTAAAAGGAAAACCAGGCAAACATTATTTGCTGGAAATTGATGCCGAAGGAAAACATTACTCCTCCATCACTGCCTTGCTGCCGTTGGTACCCCTCGACAGTGTTACCAGTGGCTTTCACTACATCGATGAAGATGACGACACCACACAAAACAAGGCCCGCTTAACCGTTCATTACAAAGACCCTGACACCATTGGCAATACCCAGCTGTATTACTGGAGTACCATAGATTCAAGGGACAATTTTGGCTGGGGCGCCATGGGCACCAACCGCTTTACACCTGGCGCCGATGATTTGGTAAACGGCGAATACATACACCTTACCCTTTCCAATGGTTTTGTTATTGGCGACTCCATTAATTATTACCTGGCCAGTGTAGAAAGAAAGGTGTACAATTTCTGGGACAGCTTTAACAAGGCCCGGTCAAACTCAGGACCGTTTGCCACGCCCGTAAGGCTGCTGAATACAGTCACGGGAGAAAATGTGATCGGTTGCTTCAGCGGTTTTTGTTTAAGTACAAAAAGTCTGGTAGTTCAATGAGCGCCATTTAACCGTTAATAACAGGTAGCTGCACTTCTTAAACACCCTAATATTGTATTATTATTTAATCGGGTATGGCAGCAAAAGTGTTTGGAAAGGTAAGGGTGCTGCTCTTATTGAGCATGGTTGTTTGCTATGGAGTAAAAGCACAAAAGCAGCGCGATAGCAACTGTGTTCAAAAAGACATTGCAGATTTAATACGGGCCGCCTTGAAGAAGCCACCGAAAACCGATAGCGGTAAAACAGGTTCTGTTATTCTGGTACCTATTATCGGTAGTAACCCTGCAACAGGTTTTATGATTGGCGTTGGCGGACAGTATGGCTTTAAACTAAAAGGCGAAAAAACAAATTATTCCCTCATTTCAGGCAGTGTGCAGCTCACTACCAAAGGCCAAAAACTCTTCCTGTTAAAGAATACCATTTTCACAAAGAACAACAAGCTTATACTTACCGGCGACTGGCGCTTTCAGATCTATTCACAATCTACCTATGGCTTAGGCACCAATGCACCCGAAGAAGGCGGTTTAAATTATCATTTCAATTTATTGGGGCAGGAAACTTCAGAAGATTCGTTGGCGCAACCATTACGATTTAATTTCTTTCGATTTTACCAGTCTGTTTCGTTTCAGGTAAAAAACTCCTTTTACCTGGGCACGGGGTATTACCTGGATTCCTATTCAAAAATTGTAGACGAAAAACTGCGGCTAATACCCGGCGATACCTTGCTTACCAGTCATTACGTTTATAGCAAACGTTATGGGTATGATACCGCTAAGTACACCGTTTCTACGTTGAACTTTAATCTGGTGTCAGATACCCGCGATAACCTCATCAATTCCTATAAAGGGCATTATTTCTTTTTCAACTGGCGTACCTCGCTGAAGTTATTTGGCACCAATTCAAATACCAGTTTATTTTATACCGAGTGGCGAAGTTTTCATTCCTTGTCGAAACGAAATCCACGCCACCTGATCGCATTCTGGCTCATGGGCGATTTTACTTCCGCAGGCGAATTGCCTTACCTGATCTTACCCGCAACCGCCTACGATCAGCGAAGCAGAAGCGCACGCGGCTATACGCAGGGCCGCTTTCGTGGCAACAACCTGGTCTATGGCGAATCAGAATATCGTTTTCCTATTTCCCCCTGCACCGGTGTGTTGGGCGGGGTGTTGTTTATGAATGCCACCACGGCCAGCAATCCGCAGGAGACGGTGAAATTATTTCAAAGCATACAACCAGGCTATGGGCTGGGACTGCGTATTATGGTTGATAAAAAAACGCGCACCAACCTGGCTGTTGATTTCGCATTCGGCAACAAATCATCCGGCTTTTACCTGGCTGCCTCTGAAACCTTTTAACGTAGCCCGAGGTGACAAAGAAAATAAGTATACAGGTGCTGCTGCTTTTATTTGTGACTTCCATACAGGCGCAACAAAAAGACGTAATTGACATCCTGAAAAAGCTCTTCAAAGCCGATCACCAAATAGATTCCACCCGCCTGAAAAAGAAATTTCAGTTTTCATTCATCCCCGTTGCAGGCAGCGTAGCGGGTGGGGGCAAGGCCGTGGCCACCGCCTTCAACGCTTCTTTTTATACCGGCAGCGAAGCCACTACATCTTTATCGACTATTACCTTTACACCCTGGTTTACATTAGATGGTAAATTCGTATTGCCATTCAGGGACCTCATTTGGCTACCCAACGATAAGCTCGTATTAAAAGGCGATACCCGATTTATGATCTATCCGCAGTATACATGGGGGTTAGGCGGTAATACCCATACCGATGATAAAGTATTGCTGCAATACAATTACCTGCGGGTTTATCAGAGCCTGTTAAAAAAGATCGGCAGGAAATTCTTTCTGGGAGCCGGGTACGATCTTGACTTTCATTTCAACAACAGTATTGAAAGTGATTCCCTGCCCGCCACCATTCCTTTCTTTGATTATGCAAAAGAGTATAACCAGCAAACTACTTCATCAGGTCCCGTGCTCAACTTCTCCATCGACAGGCGGCGCAATTCTGCCAATCCGCCCCGTGGCGCTTATGTCGCTATTGACTACCGCTTTAACCTGAAGTCCCTGGGCAGCACGTACGACTGGCAATCAGTATGGATAGATGCCCGCAAATATTTTTCCTTTAGTAAACGCCAGCAAAACATTCTCGCATGCTGGAGTTATTACTGGGCCGTTACACATGGGCACGCGCCCTACCTCGATTTGCCCAGCATTGGCTGGGATTACTACAACCGCTCGGGCCGTGGGTTTGAACAGAACCGGTACCGGGGCCGGCGGTTATTATACTTTGAATCGGAATACCGGCGAGATATCACCCGCAATGGCTTCTGGGGTTTTGTCGTATTCACCAACCTGCACACCGCATCAGAATACGAAGGGAATTCGTTCGTGTACTGGCATCCCGCCGCCGGTGCCGGCCTGCGCATAAAATTCAACAAGATCTCCCGCACCAACATCGGCATTGATGTGGGCCTGAGCAAAGGTTTTACCGGGGTTTATTTGTCGTTGGGGGAAACGTTTTAGGCAAAAAAGGGTTAAAACACGGTTTCCATTACAAGGCGTAAAAAGTAACAGCAATAAATAATTTGTTATTGTTATAACCGATCAGGAATTGATCATCCGCGCCGTCCCTTATTCCGGTAACTTTTAAAAGAGCCCTCGGCGCCATGGCGCTTTTCTCTTTTGTTTTCGTGGTTTTTCTTTTCCTTACCTGCATTCTTTTCCGAACGGGCGGGTTTGCCTTTCCGTGGGGTTTGTGCAGATTTCTTCGCAGGTGCTTTATCGTCCCGTTTCCACGACTTCTCCTCTTTTTTGTCTTTCCGGGGGGCTTGTGCAGACTTTTTCGCAGGCGCTTTTTCATCCCGCTTCCAGAACTTTTCCTCCTTTTTGTCTTTCCGGGGCCGCTCTTCTTTAAAAGCCGGTTTTGTCGTTTTACCCTTAGGTTGAACCTTGGCGGAGTCGGAGATGCTCTCCATCAACGTGGCTAATTCAGCATCGCTGAGGTACCGCCATTTGCCCAGGGCGAGTTTATCGAGCTTGATGTTCATTACCCGAACGCGTTGCAAACCCACCACCGCATAGCCCAGGTGTTCGCACATGCGCCTGATTTGGCGGTTGAGGCCTTGTGTAAGCGTAATACGGAAGGTTTGGCGGCCCATCGGCTGTACTTTACAGGGAAGGGTTTTTGTGTCCAGAATGGGCACTCCGTTCGACATCTGGTGTATGAAAGCGTTGTCGATGGGTTTGTTCACCCGTACGATGTATTCTTTTTCGTGGTTATTATCGGCCCGCAGGATCTTGTTGATGATGTCGCCATCATTGGTAAGGAGAATCAGGCCTTCAGAATCTTTATCGAGCCGGCCAATGGGGAAGATCCGTTTGGGGTAGTTTACAAAACTGATGATATTGTCCTTGATGTGCAATTCGGTAGTGGTAGTAATGCCCGGCGGTTTATTGAGCGCCAGGTATACGCGTTTTTCCTTTTTGGCGGCGGTGATGATGCTGCCATCCACTTCCACCGTGTCACCCGGTTTGTACCGGTTGCCCAGCTGTGCCGGCCGGTTGTTCAATAATACGCGGCCCGTGGTAATGAGGTTGTCTGCTTCCCGGCGCGAGCAATAGCCCGTGTCGCTGATAAACTTGTTTAAACTGATCGAATTATCCAAGGATGTAACTTTTTAAAGAGGTCGGCATGCGCTTTCCAGGTGCAAATGTCAGGAATTAATAGTGAATTTGTACATTTATAAAATAACACTTGTAAAGATACTACACCTTGATCCTGGATAATATCAATTCAATTTTATCTATGCATTCAACCATTCATAAAAGGCCCCAACAAATAGTTGATCAATACAGCGAACTCATTGACCACCATTTGGAAGAATTGGTGGCTGGCACAGCTGACAATATGTTTGAAATTGAAGATTTCGCCCGCTTGCTTTTTATCCATCCCACTCATCTGAGCAACACTGTAAAAGAAGTGGCCGGTACTTCACCCTGTGGAATTTATCAGCTGAAGATCCTGGACGCTGCAAAGAAATTACTTTCCAATCCGGCTATCTCTGTAAGGGACGCTGCCTTACAATTGACGTTTGAACCTTCTCAATTCACCAAGTGGTTTAAACGCTTCGCTGGCCTTACGCCAAAACAATTCAAAAAGACCAAATACTGAAATCAAGACCATTTTTCGTCAGAACTGCAGAATAATTTTGTGGCCATGATAGATCTTACAAATTCACATGTGCTAATCACAGGTGGGAGTGAAGGCATTGGCTATGGACTTGCTACCCGTTTCTTACAAGCCGGAAGCAATGTTCTGATCACTGGCCGCAATGCTGAAAAACTGGATCGGGCGGCAGCTAACCTTCCCGGACTAAAAACCATCGTTAGTGATATTGGAAACCCCGGGCATCGGGAAAGCCTGGCCCAGTACATCAATACAGCAATGCCTGCCCTAAATATGGTGATCAACAATGCGGGTATACAGCGAAGAATTGAATTGGCTGCCGATCATTCGCCCTGGCAGGAACGCCAGCAAGAGATCAATATCCTGCTTGCAGGGCCCATACACCTCAACCACCTGTTGATCCCCATTTTATTAGCGCAGGGGAGGCCAACCATGATTGTGAACGTTACATCTGGCGGCGCTTATATTCCACAGGTATTTGCTCCTGTGTATAGTGCCTGTAAGGCTGCGCTGCATAGTTATACCATGACGTTGCGCCATTCTCTTTCAAATACGTTATGCCGGGTAGTGGAATTGAT
>CBIMFG010000347.1:0-5533 GCA_966243125.1 uncultured Niastella sp. | reverse complement strand
CTTTGGTTCGTATATGGGTTGTATATTCACGATACTCCCATCATTTTGTCCAATGGTGTAACGGCCACATTGTCGGGCATAATTTTTTTTCTAAAAATCGGGTCTTTCAAGAAAAAAAGACGCAGATAAAAATTATTACATGAATTTCAGAGAAGCCTCTTTATCCGATATACCCCAACTGTCGAAAGTACGATTGGCCGTAAAGGAAAACGCCTTAAGCAACCCTTCATTGGTTACCGAACAGGATTATATCGATTATTTGTCAAAACGTGGCAAAGGCTGGGTGTGTGAAATGGACAATCACATTGTTGGATTTGCCATTGGCGACCTGGAAAAAAACAATGTATGGGCATTGTTTGTGCAGCCTGGTTTTGAAGGCCAGGGAATTGGCCGCGAACTGTTGATAATGTTGCTCGATTGGTACTACACACAAACTACCGATACCATATGGTTAAGTACAGCCCCCAACACGCGTGCTGCCGACTTTTATAAAAGTTTTGGCTGGAAGGAAGCTGGAAAAATGCCCAACGGAGAGTTGAAATTTGAGTTATCTGCTGATGATTGGGGCGTGTAGGTGAAATGCGCCTGATGTAAGTTGACTTACCTCCATTGTAAGCTTGCTTGTGAGCACTGTAAAGTGATTTTGCCCCATTGTAAATTTGCAACAGGTTATTGTAAGTTTACAATGGGGCATTGTAAGTTGTTTTGGAATGGATGTAGATTGAAATGCCTCTTTTGTAATTTACAGCGGGCGGAAATCACGCTACAGTCTCCAGAATGTTAATTACAACGTTGTGAACTTTATCTAACTCTTCGGCAGTTATGCAAAACGGCGGCATAATGTAAACGGTATTGCCCAAAGGACGCAGATAAACGCCCTGTTCCAACGCTTTACGGGTTACATCCATACCTATGGTGTTCAAATATCCATCGCGGCCCGACTCAATTTCAAATGCCATGATTGTACCAATCGATCTTACGTTCTTTACCCGCGTTTCAAAACGTTTATCCCTGCTTAATTGCTGAACAAATTGTTGTTGTTGTTGGCTGATGCGTGCTATTTGTTGTTGGCAATCATTTTTTAATAGCAGGTCCATACTGGCCAGGGCTGCGGCGCAGGCGAGGGGATTGGCGGTAAAGGAATGCCCATGGAAAAATGTTTTCTTGCGGTCATCATCTACATAAGCACTGTGGATCTTGTTTGTACAGGCCGTAACGCCCAACGCCATGGTGCCACCGGTAAGCCCTTTTGATAAACAAATAATATCTGGTTTTTCTTCCGCATACAGGCTTGAAAACAGCTTTCCGGTTCTGCCAAAACCCGTCATCACCTCATCGGCAATACAAATCACCTCGTTGGCATGGCATTGTTGCAACAATTTATTAAGGGCCACAGCATCATAGATGTTCATGCTGCCAACACCTTGTAGCATGGGCTCATAAATAAAACAGGCAATTTCGTCCCAGGGACCATCATATAAGGGAGAATCTTTAGTGGGCGCATCGGTAAAAATAACGTCGAACAACTTGTCCTGAAAGGCGAGGGTGAACACGCTGCGGTTACTGAGGCTCATGGTGCCAAACGTATCGCCGTGGTATGAATGGTTGAGCGCAAGGATCTTGTTGCGTTTGGTGTTGCCGGTGTTCCACCAGTATTGCAGGGCCATTTTAACGCCCACTTCCACCGCGGTAGAACCATTGTCTGAATAGAATATTTTAGCAAAATCACCCGGAAGGATCTCCAGCAGGCGTTCGGCCAGCCTTACGGCCGGTTCATGGGTAAACCCTGCAAAAATTACCTGTTCCAGGGTTTTGGCCTGTTCGTATATTTTTTCGGCAATATAGGGGTTGGCATGTCCGTGAATGGTAACCCACCAGCTGCTGATGGCGTCAAGATAAGCTTTTCCATTCTCGTCAATAATATAAGCGCCATCACCTTTTACCACCGGAATGGGTTCCGGCATCGACTTTTGGGGTGTATAGGGATGCCAAACTGCTTTTTTATCTCTTTCTATTAATGTAGCCATAGGGCGGCAAAGGTAAGTTCTTAGTTCTTTAGTTCGAAGTTCCGGGTTTCACGTTGCAGGGTAGCCCTGTAACCTGTACCTTGCAACCTGGAACTTGCATTTTTACAGTATGAATATTCGTCATATTTTCCTGAGATGAAATTAATATCGTTCGTGCAACGGTATGACATTGATTATTGTCACCACATAACCAAATGGATTATAACAGGCTGGTTAAAGATTGTTTGAAGGGGCTGCCGGAAGCCCAACGACAGCTCTACGAGCATTTTGCTGAGAGTATGTTGGGGGTGTGCTATCGCTATACCAAGTCTGTTACCGATGCAGAGGATGTGCTGCAGGAAGGGTTTATAAAAATATTCCGCAACCTGCACCAGTTTAAGTTTGAAGGGGAATTAGGTGGCTGGATCCGCCGGATCATGGTGAATACAGCGTTAAACTACCTCAAAAAGAACAGCCGGTATCAAACTGATCTATCCTTTCCTGAAACAAGCCTGCACCCGGTGTCAGATGATAACCCCGAAGTAACACTGCAGGCCAAAGACCTGGCTGAAATTATCCGCCAGCTACCGGCAGGCTACCAAACGGTTTTCAATCTGCATGCGGTTGAAGGTTTTTCACATGTGGAAATTGGAAAAATGCTAGGTATTAACGAGGGTACTTCCCGGTCACAATATGCCCGTGCACGTGCACTATTGATAACGTGGTTAAAAAAAACGAGCGTAGAAACAAAAAAGGAAACGTATGTCCGACCATGAATTTGAGAAACAGGTACACCAGAAGCTGCAGGAGCTAAAGCTGCGTCCTTCTGATGGGGTATGGATGGAAGTGGAAAAAAGCATCCGTCAGGGTAAAAGCCGCCGCCGTTTTATGTGGTGGTGGATGGCCGCACTTTTTGTTGGCGTAACCGCCGGCGGGTATATCCTGTATAATTATACAGCTCAAACGCATAGTAATGCTGCTGCTATTGCTACAACAACAGCAACTTCTTTATCAAATACCAAATCTGCTGAAATAACTGCCAATTCTACTAATCATACAACCACTGTACAACCGGTAACCGAAAAAAATATAACTGGCGAAGAAAAAGCCAGCCAGCAACAATCGACTGTAGAAACGCCCAGTGTTATTGCTGAAACCACAGAGTCAAAAACCATTACAGCTACCACTACCAATAAAAATAAAAAACCGGTTCAACAACCGCTTACTTATAATTCCGGAAATACCGATCCGGCACAACCGATCAATACCATTAAGCTAACCCATGAAAAGCAGCATCGTGCCAACAAAAAAGGGGCACGAGGATCATTTGTAATTGCAGCCGCGTTAACACAACACCGCGATGGCGGGGAAACCTGGGCCACCCTTGAACGGGAAACTGTTCAAGCTGAATCTGAACCGAATACGTTAAGTATTATGCCGGTGCGTATAAATGAGGTGGATAACGACATTGCAACCAACAAGGCCACCACAACACCATTAAATAATAGGTTGTTGCCCTTGTTGCTGCCCGATTCATTAAGCAATACACCCGCAGTGGCTCAGCCTATTCAGCGCAGAAAGCCTTCTTTATGGCATTGGGGCGTTGTGGCCGATGCGGGTTATTCGCGTATTGCTGAAAGCAAACTGTTTCAGTTAAAAGGCTTGTTGGGAACCGATAAATACATTGCTGAAGACCTGTCGGCCCGCAGCAATGCCAGCCCGGCCACCAATAATGGTACTACTGCCTATACCGGTTCAGGCAACAGCCAAATGGTAAACTGGTCGGCCTATACAACGCCGCCAAAGAAAGCGTCTCCCATTCAGGCAGATGTTTCTTTCTCTGTAGGCTTGTTTGTTCAACGGGCCATTTCTCCCCGGTTTAAATTATCGCTGGGGCTAGAATACAATTATTTAAGTGTACATACCCAGGTAGGACAAAAAATAAATTCACCTGCTAATCCAATAGTAGTGAATATGGGTACATCGCAGGCAGCCCTGGTAAAGGAATATTATAAATCCCCGGGCACCGATAATGCGCAGGCCATCAGCTCGGCTGCTTATAATCCCGGTACAACCATTAGTCAGCGGTATACCTATCGTTTTCATTACCTCGAAATTCCATTAATAGCAAGCTGGCAGATCAATAAAGGAAGAAAACTGCCTCCGTTCCAGTTAGAAGCCGGTGTATCTATGGCGCGCTTGTTATCTGTTGATGCATTGCATTATGAAGGTATTAAAGGTGTTTATTATCAGGACAACGATCTGTTCAATAAAACCCAGTTCAATTTTGTTGCCGGGCTAAGTGTTGGTTTATTACAACACAGCAAACATCCCCTTTGGATTGGTCCTAATTTGCGCTATGCACTCAATGGGTTAGTTAATAAAGAAGTGTCAACCGGGCAATATGCCTGGTCAGCCGGCGTAAGCATAAAAATGATACTGGGGAAATTGTAGCAAAGAGGCAACGCTTGTTTTGTGACGTTTGTCAGTCATAAAACGCTAAACTTATGAAACGGCCTCTTTTGCTGGGTTTACAGTTACCGGTAACTGTAATGGCAGCGCTTTTTATAACCAACTGCGATAAAAAAGACTGCGCCCGGTCTTATACGTTATATGAACCCATTTATACTTCCCTTACCCAGGTACGCGCCAATATGAAAAGCAATCCTGCACAGGCGTTGAGAAGTCCGGGCAAGATCTACATCTATGGAAATTATATTTTCCTGAACGAATCGAATGAAGGTATTCATATTATAGATAACAGCAACCCCTCTGCGCCAAAAAACATTGCGTTCATTAATATCCCCGGCAATATAGATCTGGCAGTAAAAGGCAATATTCTTTATGCCGATGCGTACAGCGACCTGGTGGCTTTTGACATCAGTAACCCGCTGAACGTAACCGCTAAAAATTTTGTAAACAACGTGTTCCCCTACCGCAATGCTTATTATGCCTATTATGGCGATAAGGTAACTACCAATCCTGATTCAATAAGAGTGATCACTGGCTGGAAAACACGCGATACCGTTGTTATGTGTGGAAGTAATGGCGATCCCCGCATATATGATTATTTGTCGCTGGCCGCATCAAGCGCGGGTGGCTATTCAAACCAACGGGCAGCCAGTGGCGGACAAGGCGGCTCCATGGCCCGCTTTACCCTCATGAACGAATATTTGTACACCGTATCGGTACGCGAGTTGTTTACTTTTAATGTTTCTACCCCGCAGCATCCCAAATTCATTACCAAATCAGTTATTGATAATACCATTATAGAAACCATTTATCCATTCAAAAACAAATTGTTCATTGGCTCTACTACCGGTATGTATATTTATGATGTATCAACCCCCGGAAACCCTGTTAAACAAGGTCAGTTTGTACACGTGCGTAGCTGCGACCCCGTTATTGCTGATGATAACAAAGCCTGGGTAACCTTAAGAAGTGGCACCGCCTGTGGCGGCGCCACCAACTCACTGGAGGTAATTGACATAACCGATATTACCAAACCATCTTTATTAAAAGCCTAC
>CBIMFG010000346.1:0-5535 GCA_966243125.1 uncultured Niastella sp. | reverse complement strand
GCCTTCCTCTATCACCTTACCCTCCTCTTTACTCCGTATTTTATTCAGATTGCTCTTACCCATCCGCCATTCAATGAAACCGGCTGCTGAAACCTTCTCTTACCAGGTAGCTTCGTTAAGCGTAACCACGCAACGAAGAGAATTTTTCATTTAACAAAAATCTGAATTATGGCTACGGAAACAATCTCAACGGATATGGTGGTAACGCCCACCCGGATCTTGCAAACAGGATTTGCATTCTGGTCTTCAAAGGTTTTGCTCTCCGCTGTAAACCTGCAATTATTTACATTGCTCGGGCAGGGAAGCAAAACAGCGGAGGAAATCAAAGCTGCACTGAACCTGCAGCAAAGAGGTCTCAACGACTTTCTGGATGCATTGGTTGCTATGAAATTTTTACATCGCGAAGGCAATGACCACCAGGCTAAATATTGCAACACCCTGGAGTCAGATACCTATCTCGACAAAAACAAATCGTGTTACGTAGGCGGCATGTTGGAAATGGCCAACAACCGGCTTTATCCTTTCTGGAGCAATCTGGAAGAAGCGTTGCAAACAGGACAGCCCCAAAACGAAGTTAAAAACGGCAATAAGCCAATGTTTGAAACACTGTACGAAGATGAAAACAGGTTAGAAGAATTTATTGCCGCCATGGCTGGTATACAAACGGCTAATTTCATGACCTTTGCCCGCCAGTTTAATTTTTCTAATTATCATACACATTGCGATGTAGGCGGCGCCGGCGCAGACCTTTCCATTCAAATTGCCAGCCATAACCCGGCAATATATTCAACCAGCTGGGATTTACCCCAGGTAGTGCCCATTGCCAACCGCAATATTGAACGGCATCAATTACAAGACCGCGTAGTAGCAAGATCGGGCGATTTCTTTAACGAAGAATTTCCAAAAGCCGATGTGATCACCATGGGTAACATTCTGCACGATTGGGATCTGCCGCAGAAAAAAACGCTTATTCAAAAAGCATTTAATGCGTTGCCCAAAGGCGGTGCATTCGTAGTGATCGAGAATATTATTGATGATGAGCGCAGAGAAAATGCCTTTGGCATGCTGATGTCGCTGAACATGCTGATTGAAACGTATGGTGGTTTCGATTATACAGCCGCTGACTTTACCAGTTGGGTAAAAGCTGCTGGTTTTTCTCAGGTAGATATTATGCACCTCAGCGGCCCGGCCAGCGCCCTGATCGCTTATAAATAAATTGAGGAAATCAGTATGGATCCTCCTCCTGACGTGTTGGGAGGAGGATTTTTGTTTTTATTTTAGTCTATATTGCTATTTTAAAATCACTATGAATAAATTAATACCTGCATTCCTGATAGTATGCGCCCTGGCAGCATGCAAAAACAAGGTGGCTCCTGCTACGCCTGAAGCCGGCAATAAAGACCTGGCTGCTCTTTTTGAAAAGTATTACAACGGCCGCATGGCTTTACTGCCTGTGGAAGCTACGATCAACGGCGACAGCTTGTATAACGACCAGCTACCGGCGGAATTTACCGACAGCTACCGGCAAAAATTAACCGCCTTTTTTACAGATAACCTGCAGGCGGTTCAAAAATTCGACCGGGAACAACTAAACGAAACCGACCGCACCAGCTACGATATCTTCAAACGCGAAATGGAGATGAGCATTGATGGCCTGAAATACCAGTATTTTTCCGGTATCGATTACGCCATTGATGGCCATGTGCCCTTTAACCAGTTCTATGGCTTGCCACTTACCTTCGGACAAATGGGAAGCGGCGCAGGCGCCCAACCTTTTAACACCGTACATGATTATGACAACTGGTTAAAACGGGCTGCCGCTTTTCCGGCCTGGGCCGACAGCGCCATTGTGTATTTCCAAAAAGGAATGGCCACCGGCAACGTATTGCCAGCTAAACTGGTTGTAAAAATGATCGCCCAAATGCAAAATATGGTGGCGGCTGATGTAACCAAAAGTGTATATTACGGTCCCGTTAAAAACATGCCTGCCAGCTTTCCCGAGGCAGATAAAAAAAGACTAACCGCTGCCTTTACGCCACTCATCCAAAACGCTTTGTCGCCTGCTTTTCAAAAGTTGGCCGATTTTCTTAAAACAGCATACCTGCCCAAAGCAAGAACAAGCACCGGCATAAAAGACGTGCCGGACGGAACCGGGCTGTACAATTTCCTGGTAAAGTATTGGACCACCACTTCCAAAACACCTGATGAAATTTATACAACAGGTTTGGCTGAAGTAAAACGCATTCGCGGTCTTATGGACAGTGTGAAAAATTCAGTAGGTTTTTCAGGCGATCTGAAAGCCTTTTTTGAATACATGCGCACCGACAAAAAATTCAAACCTTATAAAACGCCTGAAGAAGTGCTCAATGCCTTCCGGAATATTCAGGCCCGCATAGAACCCCACCTGAAAGATATGTTTGGCCATACACCGAAAATGAAATTCGAGATCAGGCAAACAGAAGCATTCAGAGCTGCCAGCGCCAGTGCCGAATACAAACAGGGAACTGTAGACGGCAAACGTCCCGGCATTTTTTATGTACCTATTCTGGATGCCACCACCTTCAATACTACCAGTGGCATGGAAAGCTTATTTTTACATGAAGCCATTCCCGGCCACCATTACCAGGTTAGTTTAACATTGGAAAATACGGCCCTGCCTACCTTCCGGCGCTATTTGTGGTATGGCGCTTACGGCGAAGGCTGGGCACTGTATTGTGAAAGCCTGGGTAAAGAACTGGGCTTGTATACAGACCCCTATCAGTATGCAGGCGCACTCGGCGATGAAATGCATCGCGCCATTCGGTTAGTGGTTGATGTGGCCATGCATGCCAAAGATATGACCCGCGAACAGGCCATTGCTTATATGATGGAAAACGAAGCAATCTCTGAAGAAGGCGCCACCGCAGAAATTGAACGTTACATGGCCCTTCCGGCACAGGCGTTGAGCTACAAGATAGGCGCTTTAAAGATCCGGGAACTGCGCAACAAATACAGTCAGGAACAGGGCAATAAATTTAGTTTATCAGCCTTTCACGATGAGTTCCTTCACTTTGGCTGTATGCCGCTTGAACTGGTTGAAAAGAATATGGATGAATGGGCAGCTGCCAGGAAATAGTATTTACAATCATTAATATTCAAATTGTAGCGTCACCAATTCATTTTCGTGGCGCTACATTTTATTTTAATAGCGCAACATTTCAATATGAAGGTCCCGCATTTCATATTGCCGGTACCACAAAGCATATAGGTGATCCAACAAATCAAATTAATAGCTCCGTAATCAATTTATCACCATCAGCAGAACGGGTAGCAGCCTCCTCCGGCTGTGTAGTAATCTTCTCCGGTTAAGAGTAAACCTTCGCATTTCAGATTATAGCCTCCGCAGTTTAAAATCGAACCCCAACAATTCATTTCCATACCCACTTATGCTGTTTATTTCATAACAAAAGTTAGTTTTAAGCTACAAAAATTCGGTTGAAGACTGCCGAAAATCAGTTTACCCCTGCAAAAAATCAATTGGGAGCTACCGAAAGTTGGTTGATGGCTGCCAAAAGTTAGTTGATGGCTACCAAAAATCAGTTGAAGGGTACAAAGAATCGATTGAAGGCTTCCAAAAATCAGTGGAAGGGTATCATCAATTTATTTTCACCCGGCCCCAATTTGATTTGGGCTTCGACCAATTTGGTTTAGGTCTATTGCAATCTATTTTAGGTTCCCTATGTGCTATTTGTCTCATCGGGCAACGCAAAGTAGTCATTCCAGGTGCTATTCCTGTCATTCAACAATCAAGAGTTGTCATTCAACAAACTATTTTCCTCAGTCAACATGCAATAGTTGTCATCCCAAATGCAAAAGACGTCATCTAACAAGCAGAAGCTGTTAAAACCACTGGTATTTGAAAAGCCTATGAGCAAAAACATATAGTCCGGTTTCCAACACTGCAAAGGCAATAAGGGATGTATTTATACCCCAGCTCATAAACCATTCAAAGACCATTGCACCAACGCCATAACCAATAAATAACATACATGCACTCAAGCCTACAGCCTGACCGCGTTGCCGTTGATCAACCAACGAAGTAACCATGGCTGCAAACAACGGCTGGGTCATATCATACCCTAACGATAAAAGCGTTACGGCAACAGCGGTAACCAACAACGATAATTTAAAAGCCAATGCAAACACACTGATAGCGCCCACCAACAAACCCCAGGGAATCAATCTTTGCCGGCCATACCTGTCTGCCGCTTTACCAATACTTATGCCCAGCAACATTCCGGGTATGCCGTAACCCAATAGCGCCAAACCAATTCCCTGATCGCCAAGGTTAAATTTTATTTTAAAGAAATAACCCAGCCAGGCAAACACCCCCGAATGAAACACGCCATTCAAAAATATATAAGTATAAAGCGATCGCGATTGAGCCTTTTGCATCAGCTCTTTTGTATTTGTAAATACAGATTTTAGTGAAGTTGGTGTGGTTTGTTTATCAGGAAAAACTCCCTGCTGTAATACCGCCCATAAAAACAACAGAAAACAAATACTGCCGGTAAGCACAAACTCCGCGCGCCAGCCTATAACCGGGTTTAGGTAAGCACCAAGCGTTGACCCAAACGTCATACCACCGGCCATAGCGCCGTACAAAATGCCAAGCGGTTTTCCTCTTTCTGAAAACGGATACAGATCACCCAACAGGGCAACCGAGATTGGCACAATACCACCCGTTGTAATACCGGTTATTATGCGCAATGCCAGAAATACTTCCACAGAAGGCGACAGCGCGATCAGTAAAGTAGATAGGGCCATTAATCCAATCAAAGTGATCAATACCGGCTTGCGTCCTAAACGGTCTGACAAAGGCCCGTAAAATAGTGTAGACAAACCATAAGGTATGGTATAGGCCGGAATGGCCAAACCAGTTAAGGCATTGGTGCTTTTAAGATCGGTTGCAAGTACCGGTATTAACGGCGCAATAAGATATGCCTGAAACAAAACCAGGAACGCTGCCACCCCTAACATGATCAGCAGCGACCTGTTTGAAACAGCTGAAGCAGAAATTTCCATTGGCTATTTATTGATGTATGGTTTCAACATTTTGCTGAGTGTAGTTTCACTGCAAACATGTTCAGCAGCACCGCCTTCAAAAATGATCCATTCCTGGTTAAAGCCATCGTTCATTTCTGCCATGAGGCGGGCGGCATTAGCGGTAAAGCCAAATGAAGTATATACGTTTTCATATTCTTTTCTGGGAATAGGCTGGGCCTTGATCTTTATACCACTGTAACGGCCAATGGCGGCAGCTACATCATCAGCAGCATACTGCTGTGGTCCTTCCAACTCAATAATGCGGTGTCCTTTCCAATGCTGGGTCAATAACTCCCCAGCCAGTTTCCCGATGTCCTGTACCGCTACCATCGAGATACGCAAATTGGTAGGATTCAAAAAGCTCATAAAGGTTCCTGAACTTATTGCAGCGGGTATAAAGCCCGTGAAGTTTTCCATAAACCAGCCGGCTCTTATACCAACAGCAGGTAT
>CBIMFG010000345.1:0-5536 GCA_966243125.1 uncultured Niastella sp. | reverse complement strand
TGGCAGCCCGCAGGATATCAGCTACCCTGCTTACACCAATATGGTGAATATGATTCGCGCCGAAACAAGGTTACACCCTAACATTATTTATGCAACCGGTCACGATCATAGTTTACAACTCTTAAAAGATACCAGTCATTATTATATTGTAAGTGGTTCCGGTTGCCACACCAGCCGGGCCGAAGACAGTAAAAACTCCTTGTATATAAATGGCGATTCATTGGGTTTTGCCGTACTGGAAATCTCAAAAAATAAAACGGTTCGCTGCAAATTCTATACGGTAGATATTGATTCCGCTACTGCAAAAGAATCCTTTTCAAAAAGCATCATCGACTTTTCAAAACCACCCACGCTAAAGGAAGATACCGCTAAACTACAAATACCACCCTACACCGATTATTATGAAGCAGCTGCCGGCCTGCGTTATAAAGAAAAAGCATCAGCCTTAAAAAAACTGGTCTTAGGCAATAACTATCGCGATGTTTGGTCGCAACCCGTAAAGCTGAAAGTATTTCGCCTTAAAGAAGAACACGGCGGTTTTAAGATAAAGAGTTTGGGCGGCGGCAAACAAACCAAATCGCTTACGCTGGAAGATAAAAACGGCAAAGAATGGCAGTTGCGTACCATTGATAAAGACCCCGAGCAGGCATTGCCCGAAAACCTGCGCAATACCATGGCCTCAGAAATTGTGCAGGATATGATCTCGGCCGCCCAGCCTTATGCACCGTTACCTATTGCATCACTGGCCGCTTCGGCGCATATAGCCCATGCAACCCCACATTTTTATCTGGTGCCCGATGATCTGGCTTTTGGTGTTTACCGGCCTATGTTCGCCAACAAGGTTTGTATGCTGGAACAAAAAGATGCCAGCTGGGATGGAACCGATACCAAAGGTTCTATAACTGTCTTCAATGACATGATAGAAGACAATGATAAACGCGTTATACAAACAGAAGTATTAAAAGCCCGTTTGCTTGATATTATGGTAGCCGATTGGGATCGCCATATGGACCAATTTAAATGGGGCGTAAAGGATACCGGAAATGGCAAATTATATTATCCTATTCCCAAAGACCGCGACCAGGCCTTCTTTCATTCAGACGGTTTGTTACTCGCCTATTTATCACGCAAACGCCTGCCCTTCTTAAAAGGATTAAAACACAACATCCCTGATATAAACCACCTGGCAGTAATATCAAAAGATTTTGACCGCCTGTTTCTGAACGATCTTGATAGAAAGGAATGGGATTCGGTAACATCCGTATTCAGACGGCAAATGACCGACACCGCTATTCAAAAAGCAATGAAACAAATGCCGCCTGAGATTTATGCCCTCGATGGTAAAGAAACAGCTGATAAACTCATCAGCCGCCGCAACGACCTGGGAAAAAAATCAATGCAGTATTACGATTTCCTGGCCAAACAGGTAACCGTACTGGGTAGTAACAAAACTGAATTGTTTAAAATATATAACGAAGGAAAAAATGTGCGCGTGCAGGTGCTGGCGCATGAAGGAAAAGATTCAGGGTTTGTGATGTACGACCGCCTGTTTGATCCCAATAAAACAAAAGAGATTCGCTTATATGGCTTTCGTGGAAACGACAAATTTGACATCAATGCCAATGCACCCAATAAAACATTCTTACGTGTTATAGGTGGCAAAGGCGATGATACCTTTCATATAAACGGTAACATAAAAAATTACCTGTACGACCTTAATACCGAAAAGAATTTTGTTGATAAAGGCAAGTTTACCAGGAACCGGTTCAGCAGCCATACCGATGTAAACAGTTATGATTTTACCGATCAATACCAATACAACATATTCCATTTCCCTCGTATAAACCTCGGCTGGAATGCTGATGATGGCTTTATGTTTGGTTTTGGTTTATGGTATCGCAAATATGGATTTCGCAAACAACCTTACTCATCGGAGCAACGGCTTTCTGTACTGTTTGCAGCAGCTCAAAAAGCCATGCAGATAAAATACAGGGCCTTGTTTGTAGATGTACTGCCTAAAACTGATGCGGTGGTAAATGCTGAAGTTATGAATCCGGCACTGGGTAATTTCTTTGGCTTTGGTAATAACACCACCGTTAATTCAGATTCAACTATAAAATATTACCGGGCACGATATAAAAACATAGCAGCCGACTTTTTATTAAGGTATAAAGTAGCTTCTGTGTTCAGCGTATTTGCCGGCCCCTCCTATTACCGTTACTGGAACGATCACAGTAATAACGAAGATTACATTCTGGGCAAACCCTCACTTATTGGGCTCGACTCCACCGATGTATATTCAGTAAAATCCTATGTGGGTGGTAAAGCAGGGTTCCTGATCAATAACCTCAACAATGAATTGTTCCCTACCCGTGGTATAAACTGGTTAACAACTTTTACGCAATTACAAGGGCTGAACAAAGCCAGCTCACCATTAACCAAGCTGGAATCAGACATGACCGTTTATGCCAGCATGAGCTTTCCGGCTAAATGGGTAACTGTTTTACGTTTAGGCGGCGGTCACATTTTTAGCAACAGCCTGGAATACTTTCAGGCCCTTACCCTGGGCGCCAACAACTATTTACGCGGTTTTAGAAAGAACCGTTTCTCAGGCAACTCATTGGCCTATGGCAGTCTTGAATTTCGGGTAAAGCTCTTCGATAGCAAATCGTATGTACTGCCCGGCCAGGTGGGGCTGGTTGCTTTTAACGATGTAGGCCGCGTATGGTTAAAAGGAGAAGACAGTCACAGATGGCATTACGCCTATGGCGGTGGATTTTATTACGTTCCCTATAACATGGTGCTGGTGTCGGCTACCGTTGGATTTTCAAAAGAAGAACACATTGTGAATTTTACACTGGGCACCAAATTGAATTTAACCTTTTAATTCTGTTCGTATGTCAACTTATAACACCCTACTACTGGATTCTGAAGGTTATGTAAGAAGCCTGTTTAAACAACATAACCATGCCAACCTGGTATTTCATAACCTGCAACATACATTAAACGTTGTGGAGCGGGTGTATGAAATATCAGCGCATTATAAATTGCCCGATAAAGAGTTGTTGGAATTAGCCATAGCAGCCTGGTTTCACGATACCGGTCACCTGCTCAGCGACCCTACCAATCATGAAGAAAAAAGTGTAGCCCTGATGGCAGAATTTCTGACAACAAAAACAGAAGATGGAGAGTTGATAAATAGAGTAGCCGCACTTATTCGCATTACCAAATTTCCCCCAACGCCACATACATTGCAGGAAATGATCATTTGCGATGCAGACACCTATCATTTTGGCCTGCCCGAATTTAAGGATACCAACAAGGCCATGAAGAAAGAACTGATCCTGCGCAACATGAATACCATGGTAATGGATTGGGAAAGAAACAGCCTCGACCTGCTGGAGAAGCACCAGTTTTATACCTCCTATTGTATTGGCCTGTTGCAGAAGGGAAAGGAAAAGAACGTACGCAAACTCAATAAAAAAATAAATAAAGAAGCAGAAGGCATAAACGTTAGTGAAACCTTGTTAATGCCCGAAGAAGAAACAGACCCTATCAGTAAACGCAAGAATTCGCTGGTGGCAAGAGGCATACAAACCATGCTTCGGTTAACATCAGAAAACCACGTTGAGTTAAGCAACATGGCCGATGGCAAAGCCAGTATTTTGATCAGTGTGAATGCGATCATTATTTCGGTAATTTTATCGGTGCTCATTCGGCGTATAGAAGTAGATACGCATTTAACCATCCCTACTTTTATATTTCTGGCATCCTCGCTTACTACCATTCTCATAGCTATTATGGCCACCCGGCCAAAAGTATCATCAGGTAATTTCAGCCGGGAAGACATTCTTCATAAAAATACCAACCTGCTGTTCTTTGGGAATTTCTATAAAACAAAAGTAACCGAGTACAAGTGGGCCATGAACACCATGATGCGCGACCCCGATTATTTATACAGCTCGTTAATAATGGATATTCACCAGCTGGGTGTTGTTCTGGCGCGTAAATACAAACTCATAAGGCTGGCTTATACCGTGTTTATGATCGGGTTGTTTGTTTCGGTACTGGCATTTATGATTGCCATAATGGTGCATACCCCACAACAGCCTGTAATAAACTCATCATCCGTTTCACCATACAGTTCATAATATGAAAGCCTTTGGTCATCGCATAGTAATCAGATTAGGCGCCATCAGCAAATACCGGATAAAGCTGATGCTGATGACCGCTTTATTCTGGACTATCATTGACACGGGCGTTTATTTGTATAAGTTCTTTCGCGACCGTATTTACCAGGCCGAACAGCCGTTCGATATGCATACCTCGGCCGTATTGCTGTTACGCACCGGACTGGTATTTATTATTTGCCTGGTAATGGCTTACCTGTTGATATTTCAATTAAAACATTGGGTCAGAAATTTTCCTTTATGGTTAGGCCTGCTGTTAAAGAGCATTATACTGGTAATGGCCGCTTTTTTGTTAAATTACATTTTGCACTTCACTTACATCTGGTTAATAGAAAAAGAACCACTCACTACCGAGTTGGGACATAATTACTATAAAACCTTTCAGAGTGGTCTTTTCTTTAGTCAATGGGTTCGATGGCTTATTACGTTCCTGATAACTATTCTTATTATAGAAGTAAATGAAAAATATTCACCCGGTGTTTTTTTCGACATACTGGCTGGCCGGTACTTAACACCCAAGAATGAAAAACGTACCATTATATTCATCGACCTGGTTGATTCAACCACCATTGCCGAACAATTGGGTCATAAAAAATACTTCCGCTTTATTCGTGATTTCATCTATTTTATTTCAATAGCCCTGTTGGAAAACGATGGGCAAATCTATCAGTATGTAGGTGATGAAGTAGTAGCCTCTTGGACGGTAAGTAAGCGAAACGCCAATAGAAAATGCCTGCGGGCATTGTTGGATTGTAAAAGATTATTACAACGCAACAGAAATTATTTCAAAAGGCAATATGGTATTGTGCCCGAATTCAGGGCAGGTATTCACACCGGTGAAGTAACCATTGGCGAAATAGGTGTTATTAAAAAAGACCTGGCCATGAGTGGCGATACCATGAATACCGCGGCCCGCCTGCGTTCTGCCACCAGTGAATTAAATCATCAGGTGATTACCTCAAAAGATTTTGTTTCCCAAACCAATTTAAAGAACTGGCAATTGGACAACCTGGGTTTGGTTGATCTGAAAGGGAAAGAATCGGCGATGGAATTATATGCCTTAAAATTTTAACGCCATTAACGTTGCCCATTTTCCACACCTTCCACAGCGCATAATTCAGAAGACGGAAAGATCAAAACGGATAATATGAAAAAGAAAATAGAAGACGGTAAAACAAAGACTAAGAGTAATTAATTGTGTGTTGTATAAAAAAAATCCCGTCCTGAGTAAATTGGGACGGGATTATTATTGGAAGTAATTCTACTCTTAATTTGAACGGCCCAGCATTTCCTGCAGCTTCATTACCAGTTCTGTTTTGGTAATGGGTATACCCATGATCTTGTTG
>CBIMFG010000344.1:0-5543 GCA_966243125.1 uncultured Niastella sp. | reverse complement strand
TAAACGCACTGAATTAAGTAAAGTATTCAATGAAATACGCCGGCAAACCGGGTTTGTGGTTTTTTATAGCAACGACCTCTTTGATGACAGGGAAAAAATAAATGTAAACTTTATTGAAACCGGGCTCGATGATGTGATGCGCAGCCTGTTACGCGGCCGTTCACTGGGTTATAAAATAGCAGAGAATTTCATTATCATAATAAAGTCAATCGACAAAAAGAAAGAGGGGAAAGCCGTTGTAGCGCCACCCGTAGTAAATCCCACCGCAGATACCTTACCCATCAATAAATTAAAAGGAAAAGTAACCGGCAAAGAGGAGGATGCGCCATTGGGGAATGTTTCCGTAGAAAACCTCGATGACCACAAAGGCGTGTTCACCAACGGCAAGGGCGAGTTTATGCTCCATGCACAACCGGGTGATAGCATCCGGTTTTCGTACGTGGGAAAATTATCGAAAGTAGTAGTGTATAAAGGCCAGTCGTTTTTACCGGTTGAACTGTATAATGAAGAGGAACGTGTGTTGAGTGAAGTGATAGTTACCGGTTTTCAGAATATAGATAAAAACAAATTTGCCGGCGCTGCTGCCCGCCTGAAAGCCGATGAGATCAAGCTGCAGGGGGTAGCTGATATCAGCCGGATGCTTGAAGGCCGGGCTGCCGGTGTTAGCATTCAAAACGTATCGGGCACATTTGGAACGGCGCCCAAAATAAGGGTACGTGGCGCCACTTCTATAAACGGTGATAATAAACCGCTGTGGGTGGTTGATGGCGTAGTGCTCGAAGATATCGTTAATATTTCCAACGACCAGTTATCAAGCGGTGACCCCACTACTTTATTAGGTTCAGCTGTGGCTGGTTTAAATGCCAATGATATTGAAACCTTTGATATTTTAAAAGATGCATCGGCCACTGCCTTGTATGGCGCCCGGGCCATGAATGGGGTAGTGGTAATCACTACTAAAAGAGGGAAGGCCGGCCGCTTATCGGTTAACTATACCGGTAATTACAGCACCCAGTTAAAACCGGTTTATAATGACTTCAACATTATGAACTCTGCCGAACAAATGTCGGTACTTGGGGAGCTGGAACGAAAAGGGATACTTAGTCCAAATATACTCGATGGAGCCGACAACGGCGTATACGGTAAACTATACGACCTTATGAACGGCACTAATGGAACCTTTCCTTTGGAAAATACGGCTGAAGCACGCAAGGCTTTTTTAACCCGTTATGCGATGGCCAATACCGATTGGTTCGATGTATTGTTCCGGAACAATTTTGTGCAGGAGCATTCCCTGAGCGTTTCTTCCGGAACAGATAGATCGCAGTCGTATTTTTCAACCAGTTATTATGGCGATAATGGCTGGACGATCGCCGACAAGGTGAATCGTTATACCCTTAACTATCGTAATAACTATAAGTTCAACGACCGCGTATCGGCCGGGTTTGCAACCGTAGGGTCGGTACGCCAGCAAAGAGCGCCGGGCGCCTTGGCGCGCAACAGCAATCCGGTAGAAGGAAAGTTTGACCGGGACTTTGACATTAACCCGTTCAGCTATGCCCTTAATACCAGCAGAACTATTACGCCATTTGACAAAAGCGGCAACCGCGAATACTTCAGAAGGAATTTTGCCCCCTTTAATGTAATCAGCGAACTGGAGAACAATTACCTCGACCTGAACCTGATTGATCTTCGCTTGCAGGGCGATGTGTCGTACAAAATATTCAACAACCTGAAGTATGAATTTGTAGGCGCCTTTCGCTATGTAAAATCATCCCGCGAACACAATATCACCGAACAGGCGAATATGGCGGAGGCCTATCGCGCAGCCGGTACTGCTACCATCAGACGTTATAATAAATTCCTGTATCGCAATCCCGATGATCCCGAAGCGCAACCCGAAGTGGTATTGCCCTATGGCGGTTTTTACAACCGTACAGAAGATCTGTTACAGAACTATGATTTTCGCAACAGCCTTACCTATACCAAGATCCTCAAAGAAAAACATACCATCAACATCCTGGCTGGTCAGCAGGTGAAGTATGCCGACCGCCAGCGGTTCTCCAATACCGGTTATGGCTATCAATATGAGAATGGCGGAACGCCCTTTGTTGATTACCGCATACTAAAGCAGAATATAGAAAATAATTTCCCGTATTACGGCATGAGCCGCGACTACGATCGCTTTGTGGCCCTGTATGCCTCAGGTAATTATTCATTTAATCAGAAATACAATTTCACCGGCACCATTCGCTATGATGGTAGCAACCGGCTGGGACAATCAAAAAATGCGCGCTGGCTGCCTACCTGGAGCGTGGCCGGATCATGGAATGTAGAACAGGAAGCATTTATGCGTAACATTCACTGGGCCGATTACCTTACCGTACGCGCCAGCTATGGATTAACAGCCAGTATGGGGCCCGCCACCAACTCCAGCATTGTGCTGAAGAACATCAATACCCGGCGGCCATTTCTCACCGAAGTAGAATCCGTAATAAACTTAGCCAATCTTGAAAACGCCGATCTTACCTGGGAGAAATTATATACCACCAACCTGGGCATTGATGCCGGGTTCTTCAAACGCCGGCTGACCATGAGCCTGGATGTATACCAGCGCAGAAGTTTTGATCTCATCAGTTTGATTAAAACATCAGGGATAGGTGGCGAAACGCCCAAAGCCGCCAATTATGCCGATATGGAATCGAAGGGACTGGAACTGTTGGTGGGCGGTGAAGTGATAAAACAAAAGAACTGGGGCTGGAAGGTGAACGCTACATTTGGTTACAATACCACTGAGATCACCAATGCCCGGAACAATCCGCTCATTTTTGACCTGGTTATTGCTGAAGGCGGTAATCGCCAGGGATACCCGGTACGAAGCCTGTTCTCTTTAAACTATAAAGGGCTTGAACACAAAACCGGTAAGCCTTTATTTATTGATCAAACCGGTAAAACCAGTAGCGACGTATACCTGCAGGATGACAACATCAGTAACCTCGTTTACAACGGACCGGTAGACCCTACCATTACCGGCGGCTTATCCAATACCTTCCATTATAAAACATTTTCACTGAATGTATTTCTCACGTACCAGGCGGGTAATCGTATTCGCTTGTACAATGCCTTTCATTCCCGGTACTCAGATATGGATGCCATGCCCAAAGAATTTGGCGACCGTTGGATAACGCCGGGTGATGAACAATATACCAGTGTGCCCTCTATACTGGATGCGTATAACCTGGCACAATTGGGCGGGGCATACCCCTACAACAATTACAATTATTCAAACCAACGGATTGCCAAAGGTGATTTCGTTCGGTTAAAAACTGTGTCGCTTACCTGGCAGGTACAAGCTGACTGGATCAAAAAAGCAGGCGTGAATAATTTGTTACTGACCGCCTCGGCCATTAATCCGTGGTTGATCTATGCTGATGATAAACTGAAAGGACAAGACCCGGAGTTTTTTAATTCGGGTGGGGTAGCACAGCCTATTCAGAAGCAAGTGACGCTATCTGTTAAAGTAGGCATTTAGAAATGAAGAATGAGGAATGAGAAATGAAAAATGAGAAAGGGAAAACCCAGAACAAAGAACATAGAACTAAGAAATCGGAACTCTGAACTCTGAACTCTGAACTTGAAACTTAAGTCATGAAAAGGCTACTATCATACGCAATATTTACATTACTACTGGGAATAACCAGTTGTAAAAAGTTTTTAGAACAACCACCCGACAACCGGGCAACGTTGAATTCACCGGAGAAGGTATCGCAATTATTGGGTACTGCTTATCCGCAGGCCAATTACATGGCGTTTTGTGAATCTATTTCAGATAATGTGGCCGATAAAGGCATTGGCACAATGGAACGCACGAATATAGATCCGTTCAATTTTAAAGATGTGGCCAATACCCAGGAAGACTCGCCCGAGTTTTACTGGAATGCCTGTTACAAAGCCATTGCTGCTGCCAACCAGGCGCTGGAAACCTGCACTAAAGCAAAAGACCCGGAAAAATATACGGCACAAAAAGGAGAAGCTTTGGTATGTAGAGCTTATGCACACTTTATGCTGGTAACATTTTTTTCAAAAGCATACGATGCTGCCACTGCAGGCAATGATGCCGGTATTCCCTATGTGCTGAAGCCCGAGAAAGTAGTGTTTGAGCAGTATGAAAGAAAAACGGTGCAGTATGTGTATGACATGATAGAGAAAGACCTTACCGAAGGATTACCCCTGATAGATGATAAACAATACGGCGTGCCCCGGTATCATTTTACCAAAGCAGCCGCGCATGCTTTTGCTACCCGGTTCTATTTGTTTAAACGCGCGTACGCAAAAGTGGTAGAACATGCTTCAGCAGTTTTTCCCAATAATAATGTAGTGGCTATGTTACGTCCCTGGAATACGGAGTACCGGTTACTTACTTATAATGAATTGTGGGCACGTTATGCCAAAGCTACCGAGCCGGCCAATTTGTTGCTGGCGGAAACCCGATCGGTTTGGGCCCGCAATTATTACAACGTGCGTTATGGATTGGATGCTTCCAAATCAAACGAAATACTCTTAGGGCCAAACGTAACCGGTGGTACGCGCATTTTCCGGTATCAGTTGTATACACTGGGTACCAATAATTACATGTTGCCAAAGATCAATGAATACTTTGTACGGGAATCGGTAAATGCCGAGATCGGAGATCCCTATGTGATGGTGCCGCTGTTTACTGCCGAAGAGGTGTTGTTTAACCGGGCAGAGGCAAACATATACCTCAATAATCTCAGCAACGTGTTAAGCGACCTGAATACCTATGCCAGCACCCGCATTTATAATTACAGCGCCTCGCAACACACCATTACCGAGAGTAAGATCAAATCATTTTACAGAACCAATGCGCAGCAAGGCGCACTGGCCACCGTAATGGATTTCAAACGCGCCGAGTTTGTACAGGAGGGCATGCGCTGGTTCGATCTGTTGCGCTACAAAGTGCCGGTGGTACATCCCACTGTGGAAGGGCCGGTGTTAACGCTTGCGGCCGATGATCCCATGCGGGTGTTTCAGATTCCGGATGGGGCGAAGCTGGCGGGAATTGCGCAGAACCCCAGGAAATGAAGAATGAAGAATTAGGAATGAAGAATGAGGAAGTAAAACCGAAGAATATTGAATATTAAATATTGAATATTAAATGTTGAAGTGAAAACCTTGAATCCGGAATAGTCAGAGGCTCATTGACCATTGACCATTCACCATTGACCATTAAACTGAATCCTATAATGAAACGAATAATAACATATCTCTGTATAACCCTCTTAATATTCGGATGCAACAAGCGTGAAGATCTAGGGAACGTAAACGATATTCCCGGTTTAGGTGGCGATACCTGGGTAAAAGGGCCGATCGATAATTGGGTGTATGATAATTTAACTAAGCCCTTTAATATCTCAGTAAAGTATAAGTGGGATCAGTTTGAGCTGGAGTTGAATAAAAACCTGGTGCCGCCGCAGGAAGAAAAGATTGTGCCGGTAATGGAGGCGGTAAAGAAAGTATGGATT
>CBIMFG010000343.1:0-5546 GCA_966243125.1 uncultured Niastella sp. | reverse complement strand
AGCTTTGCAGATTACCGGCGATTCAATATCCTCATATAGTTCAGGCAATACCGATAGCACCGGCTGGGTGGGTGGCAAAGTGCCGATTAATAAAACAATGACCCTGTATGTATACAACAAGTGCAATACGCCGTTGTATACAAAACAAATTGGCCCCTTTACCACAACAACCAACCTGGGCACTGTTACTGTAAATAATGCAGGCCCGTCAACACTTATCATTAACGGTTCTGTGAACAATTGTAATGCAGCGCCGGTGAACAATGGCTATGTTGATGTATTTATCGATAACGTGCACTACCGCACTTTGACAAAAAGCGACGGCACCTTTAGTATTGGGTTTACCCGTTGCACCAGTACACCTGCTTCAGCTGTAATTACTCCTTTTGACCTTACCACTAACCAAAGTGGCAAGCCTGCTGCTTTATCCCTGTCAGCAGGTACAGTCAATACCGGTGTGTTAACAGCCTGTGGCACCAATCTTTCAGAGTTTGCCAATTACACCATGAACAGCGCAACGCACAACTTCTCAAAACCAACCGACTCTATCACCTTGAGCAAGTCGGGCGCCAATTATGCGGTGTATGCTATGCGTAAAGGCATTAACTCCACAGATGATGTATCCATAATGTTCTCAGCATCGGGTACCGGCCTCAACTCACTCAGTTATGTTTCAGTAAGGGACAACAGCACATACTGGTATTTATCAAACCCAACCAAATTAACCATTACTGAATTCGGCCCCATAGGCACCGGGTACATAGCCGGTAACTTTAGTGATAAAATGGCAGACACCGTAACCAGAAGAACAACACAAATCGACTATTCTTTCAGGGTAAAAAGAACTCAGTAACGATCATATAATAACATACAAAGGGCGAGTCGTTTTAAATGACTCGCCCTTTGTATTATGTTTTTCTGGTTAACTGATCAACTCGTCAACTGATTAACCGGTTAACCATGTTTTACACTCACCTCCTCAAACGGCACATGTTTATACTTAAACACCAGCGGAAACACCAGCCCCAGCAACAGCGCATAACCGGCGAAACTGAACCAGATAGCCGGCCAGTCTTTTACCTCATTCACCGTAAAATGATCAACCACCCGCCCGCTGATGTAGTTGCCCAAAAAGGCGCCCACCCCATTAGTCATAAACATAAACAAGCCCTGCGCACTGGCTCTGATCTTGACATCTGCTTCTTTTTCTACAAACAAAGAACCGGAAATATTAAAGAAGTCGAACGCCATGCCATAAACGATCATGGAAAGAACCAGCAGCCACAAGCCACTACCGGGATCGCCCACGGCAAACAGGCCAAACCGGAACACCCAGGCAAAAATGCTCATCAGCATTACCTGTTTAATCCCAAACCGCCTTAAAAAGAAGGGAATGGCCAATATAAACAGCGTTTCGGAGATTTGCGAAATAGAAATTAAGATATTTGAATGCTTTACCCCAAATGCATCTTTGTATTTATCTCCAAAATCGTTTAGAAAGGCGGAACCGAAGGTATTGGTGATCTGTAACGCCGCACCCAATAACATGGCGAACAAAAAAAACACCACCATCTTTTTTCTTTTAAACAACACAAACGCATCGAGCCCCAGCGAACTGGCCAGGCTTCTTTTTACAGCAGATTTCACCGGCGGACAGGCAGGCATTGTAAACGCATAAACGCCCAGCAACAAACCCGACCCCGCGCTGATGTACAATTGCATAGGGCTTAAATTAAAGCCACTCAGGTCAACCATCCACATAGCCGCAATAAAGCCAACGGTGCCCCATACTCTGATAGGTGGAAAATCCTTTACAATATTGAAGCCTCTTTTTTCCAGCACTATATACGATACGGTATTATTTAACCCGATCGTAGGCATGAACATAAAAGAATTCAATAACATTATAATATAAAGCGTGGGATAATCGGTTACTTTGGAAGCCCAGAACAGCAGTAATGCACCTATGATATGACAAAGTCCTAATACGCGTTCGGCATTCAGCCAACGGTCGGCCACAATGCCAAATAAAGCGGGGGTAAAGATGGAAGCAATACCCATTGTTCCATAAATGCTGCCCACCTGAATACCGGTAAAGTGCAGCACATTGAACATATAGGCACCCATCGAAATTAACCACGATCCCCAAACAAAGAACTCCAGAAAGTTCATAATAATAAGACGCAACCTGATATTCAAAGTATATTCTTTTTGTTTTGAGCAATATAATACGGTAAGATAAATAATTAAGGTACAAGAAACAAAGTTTTGCCCTGAGCGAAGTAGAAGGGCTTGCCAGGACATCGGGCGGAGTCGGGATGTTTGTTGTAGTGCACCTGACAGGTCAATTTTTCAACCTGCAATTTGTCCGTTTCACATGCAATACGCCGGCAAGGCCATGCAAATGGCTACATTTGCGTATGCAGCGGTCGTTTCATATAAAACCAGGCATCATCATCTCCCTTTCCATTGGGTGCTTTTTTGTGCTGCGTTTTTTGATCCCGCTTAAAAGCACGGTCCCCGATCAGCGCCTGGTGCGCTGGAGCGATGGCGGCTGGCCCGAATTTCTGCTCACATTTTTTGTGATCACGCTATTTTCTTTCACCTGCTGGCTCATACATCAATACGGCCGGCAAACTCATTTTCGAATAAAAGCCTTTAATTATAACTGGATAAAAGGCATCACCGGCGTGTTGCTATGCATTATGGTGTCGTTTAGCATTGACCTGCTGGAACTGCATATTTATACCGCCAACGGCGATGCCCCACCCCTGCGGCGATTTTTCTTTTTAGGTATTCGCGGATTAAGCATCGGCGGCTTCCAGTACTTCATGGTGTACTACATTGCCGCCGTAAAAAAGGTAGAGCATGCAAAAATGGAGATAGAACAACTGAAGAAAGAAAACCTGGAGGCCAGGCTGAACCTGCTGAAACAACAGATCAGTCCGCATTTCTTATTCAACTCCCTGAGCACCTTAAAAACAATTGCCCCCGATCAAAATACCCGGCAATACATTATGCAACTCTCGAATGTATACCGGTATTTATTGAACTACAACGACAACAACGTGGCTTCGTTAAAAGACGAACTGGCGTTCACCAATTCTTATTTATACATTTTGAAAGAACGGTTTGAAGATGCGCTGCAGGTGCATTTGCAGGTACCCAATGAATTGTTGTCGCTGAACATTGTGCCCTTATCGCTGCAGATCCTGATAGAAAACTCCATCAAACACAATATTATTTCAACAGGCGATCCATTGCATATTTACATCCACAACGATGGAGATAATATTTTAACGGTGGAAAACAATGTGCAGCCTAAACTATCAACAGAAAAAAATACCGGCAAAGGCTTACAAAATATAAACGACCGTTATCAGTTATTATCCGGTAAACAAATTGAAATAACCCATACCGGTACGAAATTCATTGTAAAACTTCCATTGTTGCAATCATGAACGTATTGATCATTGAGGATGAGATAAAGACCGCCCGCGAGTTGAGATCATTAGTGGAGGATTTGCGGCACGATATTACTGTGCTGGATATTTTGCCAACCATCAAAGACAGCATTCAGTGGTTCGGTTCGCACCCCGCCCCCGACCTGGTTTTCTCCGACATTCAACTGGCCGATGGCCTGTCGTTCGACATCTTTAAAAGCATCCCTGTAAACACCCCGGTGATCTTTTGCACGGCATTTGATGAATATGCCATTCGCGCCTTTGAAACCAACGGCATCGACTACCTGTTAAAACCAATTGATGAAAACCGTTTGCAGCAGGCGCTCGATAAATACGATACCCTCAAAGATGCTTTCAGCACAGAAAAAAAAGGGTACGAAAAGAAGCTGGAAAACCTGTTGAGCCAGTTTTCCGGTAATTATAAAAGCACCCTGCTTATTCATTTTCAGGAAAAGATAATCCCCGTTAAAACGGCCGATATAGCCTGTATTCATTATAGCAGTGGCGTAACCAGCATCTTCACACATACCAATCAAAAATATGTGATCCCTTCAACCCTCGATGAGCTGGAGGCCATGTTGCAACCCGATCTGTTTTTTCGCGCCAACCGGCAGTTCATCATTAACCGCCAGGGAATCGTAAATATCGAGCATTATTTCTCGCGGCGGCTGGTGGTAAAACTGGCCATTCCCACACCCGAAAACATCATCATCAGCAAAGTACGCTCAGCCGAATTATTACAGTGGTTAGAGAATGCCTGATTTGCTAAACTTTTCAACCGGTAATTTGTCCGCTTCATTTGTTTTGCGCCGCTTAGCCCCTGCAATTTGTTGGAGTTTTGCGGCATGAAATTCATTTTACCCTTTGTCCTATTGCTTCTTATGGTGGTGGCGGTGAATGCACAATCATCCTTTACCATCAGCGGAACCATCAAATCAAAACAAACCGGCGAAACCATCATTGGCGCCTCCATAAAAGTGCTGAACAAACAAACCGGCACTACCAGCAATGAATATGGTTTTTATTCTTTAAGCTTACCTGCCGGTACGTACCGGTTAGAGGTAAGTGCCATTGGCCTGCAGGCAAAAGTGCAGGAAGTGGTGCTGGATAAAAACAAAGTACTGAACCTGTCACTGGCCGATGCCGATAGTAAAATGGATTCCGTAACGGTAACAGCCACTTCACGCGGCCGCAGCATCAGCAGTTCACAAATGGGCATTGAACGGCTTTCAACCAAAGAAATAAAAACCATCCCGGTTTTGTTTGGCGAACGGGATGTATTAAAAGCGATACAATTATTACCCGGGGTTAAATCGGCCGGTGATGGCAATGCTGGTTTTTATGTACGCGGTGGTGCAGCCGATCAAAACCTGATCCTGCTCGATGAAGCACCCGTATACAACGCATCGCACCTGCTGGGCTTTTTCTCTACGTTCAACTCAGATGCCATAAAAGATATGACCATGTACAAAGGCGGTATGCCCGCCCAGTATGGCGGCCGGTTATCATCGGTACTCGATCTTAAAATGAACGATGGTAATAACCAGAACTACAGCGCCAGTGGCGGTATTGGGCTTATTTCAACCCGGTTAAATCTGGAAGGGCCTATTCAAAAAGACAAATCCTCCTTCCTCCTTGCAGGCAGAAGAACCTATGCAGATGTGTTTTTGAAAGCATCGCACAACGAAGACATCAAAAACAGCCAGCTGTACTTTTATGACCTCAACGCCAAAATGAATTATACATTGGGCGCTAACGACAAGCTGTACCTGAGTGGCTATTTCGGCCGCGATAAATTAGGCTTTGGCGAAACATTTGGGATGAGTTGGGGCAATGCTACCGGCACCCTGCGCTGGAACCACCTCTTTAACAGCAAATTATTCAGCAACACCTCGCTTATTTTCAGCAACTACGATTACAAAGTTTCCATACACAGCGGCGCAACAAACTTCAACATCTTTTCACAGATCCGCGACTATAACGTAAAACAGGAATTTCAATGGTATGCCAACAGCAGCAATACCGTACGCTTTGGGGTGAATGCCATTTACCATCGCATAAGGCCAGGTGAAGTAACCTCTC
>CBIMFG010000342.1:0-5558 GCA_966243125.1 uncultured Niastella sp. | reverse complement strand
TGAATGGTGAGTGGGCTCACTATTTTTGAGTATTCCGAATAATCGCGAGTTAACTCACCACTCACCATTTTATTTTACAAATTCAACACTACTAGTACCTAAGTCTTTCGAAGTAGCCACCGCTATTCCTCTTTGTTCTTTATTATTCACCCCGCAGTAAAAATGATATACAACGCCGTTATATTTTACCACGAACGATTTATGAGCATAGCGCTCATCGTAGGGGGTTGAAGATTCAATGAGGTTGGCGCCCTGCCAGTCGGTCCAGTGTACGAGGTCATAAGAGCAGGCAAAGCGGTTGAAGGCGCCTTTACGATCCTGCCAAAAGGCGCCAAAGTAAAATAGCACATATACATTACCGATCTGTTGAATAACCGCGTCGCCGGTAATACCTACAGGATGGTGCATCACGGGTTCATCGAGGTAACGTTTCCAATGCACCATATCATCAGACACAGCCATTCCAATGCGTTCGAACCAACGGGTTTTCTTATTGTCTTTAGCCGAATCGCCATTGGCATTGTAATACATTACAAAGGGATGACCGGTAATTTTTTTCTTATCCCAGATGACAGAACTTTTGAATTGTTTTTTATTCTCCCACCACCGCACATCGCTGTCTTTAGAGGTTAAGATGGGTTGCGATTGCCGTTGAAATTCGTGGGGAACCGAGGGATCTTTTGCACTATAGGCCATCCCAAGCGATAACAAGCCCGCTTCGTAACCGGTTTCGCGGCCGCCGAAATACGACATCCAGTATTTTTTATTGTAGGGTTGCCATTGGTAGCTGCCACCAAACTGACAATCTTCCAACGCCGGATAGCCCGCTTTTTGACTGGCGTCCCACACAGTGGTATCAGCAGAAAAAGACATCAGGCGGCCCTTTGTGGTCCAGTGCAGCAGGTCCTTACTTTCAGAGAGCCAGGTTTCGTATCCGCGGCCATTAAAGATCACATAGGTCATGAACCAGTTATTGCCCTTGCGAAAAACGGTTGGACAGTCGAGTTTTTTACCATTATCTGCCGGTACTACTACCAGTCCGTATTTATAAGGTGTTTTCACCTGTTCATAAATACGCTGCATTACCGAATCGGGAACGGTGGTGCCGGTTTGGGCCCTGGCAGCCAGCATACATACCTGCAGTAAAATAACTCCGATGCTTTTTTTCACTGTCTTGTTTTAGTGTAGATGTGTGCCGGGGTTAAAAAGTTGGCACCGCCATCAATTTTTGCAAAGATATAAGCGTACTCAATACATTTATAGCAAGAAGACTGTTTTCCACGGCGTCTAAGACTTATTTACTAATTTTAACCCCTATAATACTGCTCAAAACAAGCCGTCATGAAAATACGCTTCCAGACCCCTAAAAAAATCATTTTTATTGTACTTCTTGCTATTTCAGCATTTAAAAATACAAAAGCCCAGCCAATTGCCTTTCCTGGTGCGGAAGGCTATGGCAAATATGCAACCGGCGGCCGTGGTGGTAAAGTAGCAGTTGTTACCAATTTACACGACGATGGCCCTGGCAGCTTTCGGCAAGCCCTCACTGCTTACCCCGATGAACCCCTCACCGTTGTTTTTCAGGTATCGGGCATTATTGACCTAACCACGCCCATTGTACTGAAAAGATCGAATGTAACCATTGCCGGCCAAACCGCGCCCGGTGATGGCATTTGTTTAAAAGGAAATTCCTTTATCATTAATGGCGCCGGTAAAGGTGGCAACCGGGGCAATATTATTATCCGCTACATCCGGTCAAGGCCAGGCAGCAATTATTCCCTGGGTGTGTATGGGCTGGATATAGAGAACTGTCACGATATTATTGTTGACCATTGCTCGTTCAGCTGGGCCAATGAAGAAGTGGTAGCGGCCTACGATACCAAAAACATCACCATTCAATGGTGTATTGTAAGCGAAGGTTTGTACGAGGCAGGTCATCACAAAGGACATAGGTCCTACGGTGGCGTATGGGGCGGACAAAACGCTTCTTTCCACCACAACCTGTATGCACATTTGAATAACCGCACGGTACGCTTTAATGGAGCCCGCGCCCACGACACCTTTGCATTGGTTGATTACCGGTGTAATGTTAATTATAACTGGGGCAGCAAAAATGCCTGCTATGGCGGCGATATAAAAATACCCGGTGGTTATTCGCACGTGAACATAGTAAATAACTATTACCAACCCGGTCCGGCCACAGCCGACACCCTGCAATTTCTGCATGCGCTGTACGCAAAAAATCCAGACAACCGCGTAGGCGAATGGTTTATTGCCGGCAACTATATGGCGGGTAACAAAGAACTCACCCAAAATAACTGGAAAGGCGTTGACCTTACAGAACTGCCTGAGGGCAGTCGCGCTATGGCAAAGTCTGACACTGTTTTCCCGGTAATGCGCATCTCCAATAACCAGGTAGCCAAAGAAGCCTATAAAGCCGTATTAGAAGGCGTGGGCGCTACCCTACCCCAACGCGACTCAACCGACATTCGCGTGATCTATGAAGTACAACACAAGATCGCATCGGGCAAAGGCGTATTTGGTAAAGCTGGCATTATCGACAGTCCTTCGGCAGTTGGCGGCTGGGCTACTTACAAACAAGGCAAACCCCTAAAGGATTCCGATGGCGATGGCATGCCTGATGATTGGGAGAAAGAGCATGGTTTGAATCCGAAGGATGCGAAAGATGGGAATGCGGTTACTACAGAGGGGTATACGAATTTGGAGGTGTATTTGAATGGGATTGGGGGAATGAAAAATTAAAAATGTGAAACAGAGAAATGAAAAAGGAAAATGCAAATACAAATGTTGAATATTGAACGTTGAATATTAAATATTGAAGTGAAATAAAAAAGGGGCTGAACGCTTTTAATGTGGGTTCGGCCCTTTTTTTGTCAAATTCAATAAGACACGTCACATTCGGGTGTATATATTGAATCTATAATTACTTTTTGAATTTCATTTGCTTTATACATTCTTTCGTATTGTTGTCCATCTAAAGCCCTAATAGATTTTTGTTCAACCACAACCCCAAAGTTAACTGGCTGTTCTGCTGGTATGCTTGTATAAATAAACAAAGTATCCATTTTAAATTTATAATAAATAAGAGGATCTAAAACTTTGAAATAGAAATCTTCATTTTTGTTAAGCCCCTTGCATATATTCTTTTTCATACTCAGAAAATAAGCATCGGTACTAAGGCCTCTTACTATACGGTAAAAATAAATGCCACCTTTTGAAGATTCTGCCGCAGTAACTTTCCGATTTTCGAAGAAAGGTCGACGGATCCACAACTGGCAACAATAAATAACAGCATTATAATTTTCCAAACCTTGTCTAGCATATGGCGATTAGGAAGAGTACTTAGCTTGTCTTTATCTACATGCATTTTACAATTTTGTATTTATAACATTAACATGACCATAACCGCTTCTTGTTTTCACCATAAAAAAACCAAACATTCTTCACTTCTTTTATAGGGATTATATCTTCGTCAAAAAAATTATCCTTTAATATTTCTTCCTTATCCTGTACTGTAAAAGATTCAATCGCTTTTACTTCCAATTTATTTATCCAAACATCTCTTGCCTGCTCCTTATCTATAGCCAACCTGACTGATATAAGTGCCGCCAAGATAGTTCATGATAAAAGTGTATATCTCCATATTAAGCATTATAGCTATTGTATTTAAAACGCATACTCAGTACGGCATTCAGCCCTTTTTATTTGCTTGTTTTCCTTTTTGATCTTACTCAAATCGGTGTTCTTTCCGTAACGCTGACAAACGGAAGACTGAGCTATCTATGACCGAGGTACTCCCATCCTCATTAACCTTAATATTTTTCATAAACACTGTATCTCCACTGCATTTATAATCAAAACCAGAATATTCATCATGACTTCCTATATAAACTCTGAAATTTACAGAGTCAGTAATATAATCAGAATATAGTTCAGCAGAATAAGCGCCGCCTGAAAAAACTCTATATTTTTCCCTCCAAACTTTATCACAAACTGATCTTGTACCAAACAGATCCTGTTTATTTTTTTTATCGATACAGCCAACATTTAAAAACAATGACAGTAAGATTAAATATTTATTCATAATAATTGGCTTTCAATTATAATTAACAAACCGCTTACATTCATTTGAATACTTCAAATTGTAGACAAAATGCTTTCCCCTAACATTAAAGTCGCAGTTTAATTTACCATCGACAAATTTGACATCATCGAAATTTAATATTGAAAGTTCTTTCTTATCTATTTGCAAAAGAATTACTGTCCGTCGCTGAGCAGAATTGTCTGCTGCAGGAAAATAATACCTTCCTACAAAACACTTCCCATAATGGTCAACATTGGTATAAAAATGCGTAAACTCAAAATTACCAGGCATAAAGTTCGACTCTAAAAACGTTAAGAAGTTTGTATTTTTTAAAACAAATCTACAGTACCCCTCATTTATAAAACGCGGGTCAGGCAAAGACTTTAATTGATAGAACTGAATATTTGAATGTAAAAAGTCTTCCTCTTCTTTCTGTTCCGGACTATTAATTAAGTTACAGTCAACCAATGGCTTTTTCAAAAAGTTACTATCATTAAGGACTTGTATGCTTTTTTTAGCAACTATAGGTTTAAAAGAATCTTTCTTTACAATATTGGCAGAATTTTCCTTTGGGTTGTCCTGATGTTCATGACAACACAAAAGTTGAAATAATATCATTCCAGATAATAAAATTCTTTTAATTACCATAATTAGCAGCACTTGTATTGTACGGAATCACTGTTATTTTACTTATACTTATAAATTTTGGTGGATAAATATTGTCCACCCTTATATAACTCAGCCCGTTCTCTCAGCCCATCCTTTCTAAAAAAGTACTTCCAGGTTGTTTCTGTATCCGAATATAAAGGCTTGGATCGGGTTAGTATAAGCGAACCGTTATTATTCCATATTCGTTCTTCATTAACATCATTGTCTAACAGGTCATAATCCATTGTATAACGTACAACATCTTTGTTATTATAATAATACCTCTCCTCAGAGATGAATCGATTATTCCCATCTAAATCAATTTTTTTGATAGTATTACCTGCCGTATCGTATACGAACAACGTCCTTGACACCTCTTCTTTCAAATCAGCAAGCCCTTTATTAATAAAAAAGGTTTCCAAAAGCCTTCCACTTTTATCATATATACTACCTGAGGTAAATTCATTCTCAGGGAAAACAGCATGATAAGTAATAGTTTTACCACGACTTGTCACAACAGAATCGGTCCATTCTGCCTTGTATTCGCTTTTTCCAACAGGATAAAATATTTGCTGCAATTTATTATCTAGGTCATATCGCTCAATTTTCACTTCATCATGCTTATCCACATAATACAAGGATCTTACTACCATGTTTCCGGCTTTATCATTTTTATACAAAGAAAAATGCCGATACTTATCTTTTATAACCGTATCGATATAAAACAAATCAGAAATTCTTGTTGAGCCGGGGGGGTATTTATCTATTGTCTCATATCATTAGTCTGATATTTTTTTATATTGTT
>CBIMFG010000341.1:0-5562 GCA_966243125.1 uncultured Niastella sp. | reverse complement strand
GAAATGGCAAGATTTAACCATAATAAGTCAACTTGAAATGATATTTGCCTGAGTGATTCGGTGGCGTAAAATTGAAACACATAGGCACATAGAAAACAATGAGACTGCACATAGGTTATTAGCATTTACCTATGTGAATCCTATGTGCCCTATGTGGCTATGTGGTTCAAAATATCCTGTCAAAAATGTTCTAATAAATTGCACTTATTTAAACACAAAAAAAGTGAAACATTACAGCTATCTGGTTTTGCTTGCTTTAATTTTCTTTCAATGCCGGCATAAAGAGGAAAATACCAACACACAATTTCCCGGAAAGCCCGAAGCTCCATCATCCATAAAAAAAGAACACGAAAACCTGCTTGCCCGCATTAACAAACTAGCCTCATTAAAAGACAGTGCAGGCCGTGCAGCAGGAAAACTCCAAAATCTGATGCAACATCATTTCACAGAAGAAGAAGATTACGTATTACCACAATTAGGACTACTGCCCTTGCTGGCCAGCGGAAAACTACCGGACCAAAGCAAAGAAGTGATCCAGTTATCTGAAAAATTACAATCAAATTTGTCCCATTTGAGCGTAGAACATCAATTCATAAAAGCCTGCCTGGATGAATTGAAACAGGTTGCGGCTAAAGAGGATATGGCAGAAATTATTGAATTTGAAAAGGAAATTAAAAAACATGCGCATACCGAAGAAGAGGTGCTTTTTCCTGCCGCTGTTTTGGTTGGGGAATATCTGAAGCTTAAATTTTTATAAAGTACCCGAAATTAGATCCGGATTTCACTCCCAATGAACTTTTGGAATGGCCGGAGGGCCGGTTATCCAATCCTGTTGACAATATGGAGGAATGGAAATTTGAAGAATAGAATACGCTGGACAGGTGCCAAAACGGATATAGTTTTTACCAAAGTCTATTCTTAAATTCATAGTTGCTGGCAAGCCTTGATCGTTCCACGCCATTAACTGATGCATGAAAGCCGCTGTACGTTCCTCATATGGTTTACCCGGAGACCTCTCCATAAAGGAGATGGATGTTCCAATTCCCAGGGAGGATGAAGTGCTGATCAGGGTACATGCGACCACGGTAAACAGAACGGATTGCCATGTACTCTCGGGCAGGCCATTCATGATGCGGCTATTTACAGGCTTATTTAAGCCGCGGTCATCCATCATTGGGTCAGACTTTGCCGGTGAAATTGCAACCACCGGTTCCGCTGTACAGGCATTTAAAACAGGTGACAGGATCATGGGCTTCGGAAGTGTTTTTGGCTGTGGATCACATACGCAATATTTTACTTTGTCCGAAAAGAAGGCAATAAAAATGATGACCACCATGCCTGCACACATCTCCTTTGAAGAGGCAGCAGCCTGCCTGGAAGGAGCCATTTATGCAGCTGCGCAAATCAATTCCTTACAATTAAAACCCGGACAAAAAGCACTGGTTTACGGAGCAACAGGGGCCATCGGTTCTTCCTATGTTCAATTTTTAAAATACTACGGTGTCTATATTACGGCGGTATGTCGCGGTGAAAACAGGGAATTGGTCAAATCCCTGGGTGCCGATAAAGTAATTGATTACACCAGGGAAGATTTTACAAAAGACAATGAGCGGTATGATTTCGTTTTTGATGCTGTAGGCAAAAGCAGTTTTTTTAAATGCAAAAAGCTGCTGAAGGAGAAAGGCGGTTATACTTCATCACATGGATGGATCAATATTTTCCTTTTAATGATCACTCCCCTGTTCGGTGGCAAAAAGGTTTTCTTCTCCTTCCGTTCCCGCATTGCCGGAACGCTAAGGTTCATAAAAGAACTGATTGAGAAAGGGAAGTTTAAGCCAGTGATTGATAGGAAGTATCCACTGGAGAAAATAAGGGAAGCCTATCAGTACGTGGCATCCGGTCAGAAAATAGGAAATGTTATTATTACAATGAGCCAACCAAGTTAAAAATAGACTTGACTGATCTTAATGGCTTTTTTATTAGAAGATTACTTGAATAAAGTCCGACATTTGATACCCTAATCCATAAACAAATTTGGCCTCTACAATTAAACAAAATGGACCTTGAATCTATACTTCTACAAATAAAGAATGCGTTTAACACCCACAACATTCAACTATTGCTTGAATGTTTTGATGAGCACTATTCCAGTGAACAGCCTGTTCATCCTGACCGGACCTTCCATGGATCAGAGCAGGTAAAAAAGAATTGGGCCTCCAATTTTGATGAAATGCCTGATTTTTCAGCTCATCTGAAATCTTATGCTTTAAATGGTAATTCTTTTTGGGCTGAATGGGAATGGCAGGGAACAAGGCAGGATAAAAGCAGGTTGATTATGCGGGGTGTTACCATTATGGGTGTTGCACATGGAAAAGTCAAATGGGGAAGGTTGTATATAGAACCTGTTGACATGAATGGGAAAGGCATTGAAGCAGCTGTTACTGAAGTAATGCATGGTAAAAAGCATGATTGAATGAGCATCTTTACCTGCAGGCGCTATACTACAGCACATAGACTTCAGAGCAGCATTGAATGGCAAATTATTATTGCCCGCCCTTCTTCATGGCAAATCAACATTCATGGTTACAGCCCTATGATCCTAAACATCGATACCAAACAATTTCAGGAAAATGGCGACTATTTTGAGATCGAAAATAATCCATGGCGCTCCGACATGGATAAGGTCAGTGCTGATCCGGACAATTATATAGAAATAGTCCGACCACATTTTGGTCTTAATTTCAACAGTTAGTGTTCACATCAACAGGACGATAAAAACAAATTATTAAACCAACATTATGGCAGAAGCGCAAAAACCACTACCAAAATGGATCCTTATTGTATCAGGGCTTTTTGCATTACTTGAACTTGGGGTAAGTTTATCATTATTTCTTGCACCGCACTCGGTCCTGGAGACAGTTGACTTTAACGCAAAAGGCGTTGAATACGTAATTTATATGTGGGCTGTCCGTCAATTTGCCCTTGGCTTTATTTTTGGCTTTGCGACATTTAAAAAATCAATTCCTATGCTGACCCTAGCCTATATTTTCTTTCTTGTCATGTTTATTGGTGACTTTATTATAGGGATTGTTCAAAAAGAAAACTCGCTTGTCATTGTTGCTCTGGTTATGTGTATGATTTCTGCAGCAATGATTTATGCAATTAATAGAAGAAATAATAGTTGAGTTGTTTAACTGGTTTAGGCAAAATAAATGATCGAAAACAATCGCAGGCATTATCCGGCTATTGACTAAAAAATAAATCGTATGAACAGTTCAAATGCGCACGATCAGCGTATCGCAAAAATGAGTTTTGCATCTGTCTATCCTTTGTATCAGGCAAAAGTGGAAAAAAAGGGCAGAACGAAAGAAGAATTAGACCAGGTCATATCCTGGTTAACGGGATACGATAACAGGAAGCTGCAGGAACTAATAAAAGAAAATGCAAGTTTTGAAACATTCTTCCAACATGCTTCGTTAAACCCTAATGCAAGTCTCATCACGGGAAACATCTGCGGCTATCGTGTGGAAGAAATCGAGAATAAATTGACGCAACAGGTACGTTATCTGGATAAGCTGGTGGATGAGTTGGCGAAGGGCAGAAAGATGGAGAAGATTTTGCGCACGCCCTAGGGCTGAAGGGAAGCCCGGCCATTACTGTTTACGTTTACATATCCCTTAGGATATATGTCAAATGGGATGCTGCAGCACATGATAGAAACCTGCTTCCCGGAAACATGGCAACCAACAGTCCATCTGAAAGCCTGATTTGTCCATTTCCTCACGCTTTGCTTTTGTTCATTTTTGTTCTGTCAATCATACTAATAACAAAAAACAGAAAAAATGAATACGGTTTGTTTTAAGACCATACAGGTGGATGGTGTTACTATTTTTTACAGGGAGGCTGGTGATAAAAACAAGCCAACCATCCTCCTGCTTCATGGTTTTCCTTCCTCATCGCATATGTACCGGAATCTCATCAATGATCTCTCTGGTGATTTTCATTTAATAGCACCTGATTATCCTGGTTTTGGGCAAAGCAGTGCACCATCTCCATCCGATTATACCTACAGTTTTGATAACTTTGCTTTGACCATTAGTCATCTTATTGATGCATTGGAATTAAAGAAATTCGTTTTGTTTATGCATGATTACGGTGGTCCTGTAGGTTTTCGTATCGCTTCACAAAAACCTGAACGGATACAGGCTTTAATCGTGCAAAATGCGAACGCATATACCGAAGGATTGGGCGAGGCTTTGAATCCGCTCGTTGCCTATATACAAAACCCGAATGCAACAACGGAAAAAGGCGCACGGGGTTATTTATCACCGGACGCGGTAAAATGGTTGTATACGGAAGGCGCCGAAGATCATTCAAAAATCAGCCCGGATAGTTATACGCTTGACCAATATTATTTAGATCGACCAGGGAATGATGAAATACAATTGGCCCTTTTTAAGAATTATGGAACCAATTTGCCTTTGTATGATGACTGGCAAAGTTATTTCAGAAAGTACCAGCCACTTACCCTGGTTATATCCGGCAAAAATGACAGGTTGTTTTTGGCAGCCGGAGCTGATGCCTTTAAAAAAGATATAGCGAACGCACAGATAAATTTGTTGAATGGCGGCCATTTTGTACTAGAGGAAAAGCATGCTGAAGCGGCTTCCATCATTACATCATTTTTATTTCAACATGGTGTCAAATATAATCCGGAAGAAATGGTCACTACCCATGCAACCGCGTATGCATTTGATGGGGAAGAATAAAAAAGCCGGGTGACGACACAGGTAACCGTTAAACAAAGCCAGCAAGAAAGGTTGGTTGTTCAGATCCTTAAATAAAAGTTAGTCAGATGGCATACAGGAGTTCGTTCACCTTACTAAATGAGCAAAACGGAAACCTGGGGTTTAAATTATTCTTTTTTGAGGACAATAGCTACTTCGACCATTTGCAGCGGAATAACTATTATGCGGTTATATGGGTAAAAGAAGGAACCGGGGTGCTAAAAACCGGCTTCTCCGAATACCATTTTGAGCAAAACTCATTGTTTTCATTTGCTCCTTACCAGCCTTTCCTCTTTTCAGCAAATTTTATAAAAGGGGTTGCTGTATACTTTCATTCTGATTTTTTTTGCATCCATAAACATCAAACAGAAGTAACCTGCAATGGTGTACTGTTTAATAATATTTATGACACCCCGTTTTTTTCGGTAGATCAACATCTGGAAACTACGTTAAATGGAGTAATAGATCAGATTAGGTCGGAAATTCAAAATCCGGGGTTGGCGCAATATGAATTATTGATCTCCTTCATGAAAATATTTCTGATCGCTGCATCCCGGGCCAAGGCCGTGCAACAACCACATGCCCTGGAAGTGAAACAAGATAAAGCAGAACCATTTATTCTGCAGGGTCTGAAAGAAGCGATCGATAAGGAATTTAAATCCAAACACGCACCCAGTGATTATGCGGCTTTACTCAACATTTCACTTAATGCATTAACCAAGATCACCAAAACCTATTTTAATAAGAATCTGACCAGTTTGATTGCGGAGCGAAT
>CBIMFG010000340.1:0-5589 GCA_966243125.1 uncultured Niastella sp. | reverse complement strand
ATCCCGGCAAAATGAACCGGGGGAAAAACAGACGGAAATGGCGGTATCGGCGCTGTTCTTTAAAACAAATTGTAAGAAGCAATCCTGTTCAACCAACCGGCCCGGCAGGTCATGTGGTAAGTAGTGGCCGGGGGTATGTTTGAAGGGTAGTTTGTAAATATCAGCATCGGCTACCTGGTTTTTAGGCGCCGAAGTAAAATAAGTTTGTTTGCCAATTACTTTTTGAAACCGGATATCCGACGCTTCTACCACCATGGAATCGGCCCATTGTGCATAACTATTGTTTGCAAAACAAAAAAGCAGGATATAAAAAAATGTATGTTTGAAGGCCTTATGAAAAGGATTGCAATGAGTAGTGTTGGTAGTTACAAATCGAGGATGGCTGTTAGTGCTCATAAATTGCCTCGTGAGGCGTTAGTTTCTTACGTGAAAGTACAATAATTAGGGCAACATGGCAAAATCGTGAGTGGTGAGTAGTGAGTGGTGAGTAGGCTCGCGAAAATTGCAGACGTTTGAAAAATCGGTAACCTACTCACCACTGACCACTCATCACTGACCTGCCATTAAAACTTAACATTTTCCAAGGGAGTAGTTCGCTACTCAACATTCTACCTTATTCCCTAAACTACTTATCTTTGTGCCCATGGCCAACCGCTTAAAAGCAGACAAAGCAGAAAAGAAAAAGCCAGCAAAATCGGATAATTTCAAGCCTGAAAAAGAAGCTCAGGTTTCGGTTAAGCAATTAGTAAAAGACGAGCGTACTCATAAAATTGCTGGTGCTTTCTCAATTTTGATCAGCCTTTTCTTATTTATCGCCTTTGCCTCATACCTGTTTACCTGGAAGGAAGACCAGGACAAGGTATTCAGGGGTGCAGCTATTTTATTGCCCGGTGAAGACGTAAAAACCACGAATTTGCTCGGCAATCTTGGTGCGTATATTTCACACTTGTTTTTTTATAAAGGCTTTGGCGCCGCCAGCTTCATGTTTTGCAGCCTGTTTTTTGTAATGGGGGTAAACGCTTTGCTGGGCGCTAAGGTATTTAACCTCTGGCGCAATGTGCGCTACGTAATAGTAAGCCTGTTGTTTTTTAGTGTGGTGTTTGCATTCATTTTCCGCGGCAGTTTATTTGCCTGGGGCGGGGCAGTGGGTAATATGGGCAGCGACTGGCTGGTGCGAATGATAGGCAGCGTTGGAACAGCAGCATTGTTGTTACTGGGCGGACTGGCCTATGTGATCTGGCGGTTCAACCCCGTATTCAAAGCGCCAACATTATCTAAGCCTAAAGCAACAGAACCAGTACCTGAAGTGGTGCCTGTAACAGTTCCAAAGGAAAAAACAGAAAAGCAGGAAGTAAAACCTGTTGGCAATAAACTGAAAGATGGGTTAGGGGTGCTTAAGAAAAATCCTGTAGCAGAACCGGAAGAAGAACCCATGGACCTGCAGCTGGTTGAAAAAGATGGCGAGGAAGAGGAGGAAACCTGGGATGAGGAAGTGGAAGAAGGAGAGGAGGTAGAAGAAGAGGAAGAGGTGGAAGAAGAACCCGTGGAAGTGGCACCGGTAACAGGGAAAAATGGCCGAAATAAAAAGCCGGAGATCGGTCCGCTGGAGTTGGAAATAAAATCGTACCCCGAAGTAGACCAGCCTGAAAAACCGGTTGAAGAACCAAAGGTGGAGCAGGTGATTTCGCAGGAGCCATACGATCCGTCGCTAGAACTGCGCGATTATAAATTCCCCAGTTTGGAATTGCTGGAGCTGCATGGCAGCGAACGCATTATTCAGGACCCACAGGAACTGGAGACCAACAAGAACCAGATCATCAATACGCTGAAAAACTACGACATCGAAATTCAGAAGATCAGCGCTACCGTTGGGCCTACTGTAACTTTGTATGAAATTGTACCCGCAGCCGGGGTGCGTATTTCCCGTATCAAAAACCTGGAAGATGATATTGCATTGAGTTTGGCGGCATTGGGTATTCGTATTATAGCTCCCATACCCGGTAAAGGAACCGTGGGTATTGAAGTGCCCAATGTGAAGAAGACGGTAGTGAGTATGCGCAGTATGTTGTCGTCGGAAAAATTCCAGAACAACAGTTTCAGTTTGCCAATAGCCATTGGCAAGAAGATCGATAACGAGAACTTTATTGTTGACCTTACCACCATGCCGCACTTGTTGATGGCAGGCGCTACCGGTCAGGGTAAATCGGTTGGTTTGAACGCCATCCTCGTGTCATTGCTGTATAAAAAACATCCTTCGCAAATAAAGTTGGTGCTGGTTGACCCCAAGAAGGTGGAGTTGAGCCTGTACCGCCATATTGAAACGCATTTTCTGGCCAAATTACCCGGTGAAGATGAAGCAATCATCACCGATACCAAAAAGGTGATCCATACCCTGAATGCGTTGTGTATTGAAATGGATAACCGGTACGATCTGCTGAAAGAAGCCGGCGCCCGTAACATTCGCGAATACAACGAGAAGTTTATAAAACGGAAGCTGAACCCGCAAAAGGGACATCAGTTTCTGCCGTTCATCGTACTGGTGGTGGATGAGTTTGCCGACCTTATTATGACGGCCGGTAAAGAAGTGGAAATGCCCATTGCCCGGTTGGCGCAGCTGGCCCGTGCCGTAGGTATCCATTTGATCATTGCCACCCAGCGTCCGTCGGTAAACATTATTACCGGTACCATCAAAGCCAACTTCCCCGTGCGTATTGCCTTTAAAGTTTCCTCAAAGATCGACTCCCGTACCATTCTGGATGCAGGCGGGGCTGAACAGTTGATTGGTAAAGGGGACATGTTGATTTCCTATAATGGGGAAATTACGCGCTTACAGTGTGCTTTTGTTGATACGCCTGAAGTAGACAGTATCTGCGATTTCATTGGCACGCAGGAAGGGTACCCCCAGGCATTCTTTTTGCCGGAATATGTGGACGAAAAGCAATTTGAAGGGAAGGAACTGGATCTGGAAGACAGGGATACCTTGTTTGAAAGCGCAGCCCGCATGATCGTAACCAGCCAAATGGGTTCAACCAGTTTATTGCAACGGCGCATGAAACTGGGGTATAACCGGGCCGGCCGCCTTATGGACCAGCTGGAAGCAGCCGGAATTGTAGGCCCCAGCCAGGGAAGTAAAGCCCGCGATGTGCTGATAAAAACGGAAGCAGATCTTGAAATGTTGCTGAACGACATAGGTTAGAAATTTGTTAATGTGGCATTGATTTACAACCCACAGCAACAATTCACGTCTTATTATTGCCGCAAATGGTTTAACCAATTATCTTTGCGGCCTTTACACAAAGTACTCATATAATGAAAAGCCTAATTGTATTAATTTCTACTTTCTTTATAGCCACCATAAGTTTTAGCCAGGCAAACGACCCTGCCGCCAAAAAGGTGCTGGATGGCGTTAGCGCCAAGTTCAAAACCTTTAAATCGGTTCAGGTAGCATTTACCCTGCGCCAGGAAGACAGCAAGGGTGGTTTACTTGGAACCAAAAAAGGTACCGTTTCTTTGAAAGGCAACCGTTACCGCGTTAGTATTGCCGGTACAGGACAGGAAATATATTGTGATGGCACCAACATTTGGACGTACGATAAATCGGCCAACGAAGTAACCATCACCAAACCCGATCCTACTGCCAGCACCATCAGCATGCAAAAGTTGTTTACCAGCTTTTATGATAAAGATTTTCTGTATAAACTGAACGGCGATAAAACCGTAAACAAAAAGGTTATTCAGGAAATTGAAATGACCCCCACCGATAAAAACAAACCTTTCCACAAAGTATATGTGCTGGTTGATAAAAATGCCAAAACCATTTACAGCACCCGTATTTTGGATAAATCAGGTAACGTAATGGCCTATACCGTAAATACCATGAACGGAACCGTTAACCTGCCCGATAACCTGTTTATTTTTGATAAGGCCAAATATCCCGGGGTAGAAGTGATTGACTTACGATAATAAGAAGCTTATATAAAAAATAAAAGGGATTGTTTTTAGAACGATCCCTTTTTTTATGAAATTAAAAATTAAGAATTAGAAATGAGAAATGAAAAAGGGGAACCCTGTATTTCACTTTCTCATTCTTCATTTTACATTTCTCATTTTTCATTTTCATTTCCCCACCGGTAAGTGCTAATGTCCAACCCCGCCAAATCAAGCACCCGATCGGTAACAGTAGCTACTGCTTCCTCAATGGTTGTAGGGCGGCTGTAAAACGAAGGGGTAGCCGGGCAAATGATACCACCCGCCAGGGTAACGGTTTCCATATTGCGGATGTGAATGAGGTTATATGGTGTATCACGCACCAGGCAAATTAACTTACGGCGTTCTTTCAACACTACATCAGCCGCGCGGGAAATAAGATCGCTTGAAATGCCGCCTGCAATGCGTCCCAATGTACCCATTGAGCAGGGCGCGATGATCATGGTATTATACCGGCCCGAACCAGAAGCAAAGGGCGCGTTGAAATCGTTTTTAGAATAAAATGTAACAGGGTACTGGGTATAGTGGTTATTACCCAGTTCGGTTTCCCACACCTGTTTGGCGTTGTCGGTCATTACTACAGCAACATCCTGCCATTGTTGTTTAATGGTCAACAGTTTTTCAATCAGTAAGCGGGCGTAAATACTACCACTGGCGCCCGTAATGGCCAACACTATTTTGTGCATGGAATGACTTAAATTTAGGTGTTAAACAAAAATACACATGCAAACATTGAAATTGTCGGTTTTGTTTTGCTGGTTAGTTGTTTTTTCATGTGCTGAAAAGCCTGCCCTGAAAGGAGACAAGAAAAACTGGAAGGAAACTACTGCCGAAAAACTAAATTGGATGAGCCTTGAAGACGCGGCGGCTGGTCTGAAAAAAGAAAAACGCCCGGTATTGATTGATCTGTATACCGATTGGTGCGGCTGGTGTAAGGTGATGGATAAAAAAACATATCACAACAAGGATGTATCGGCCTATTTACAGCAGAAGTTCTATCCCGTTAAATTTGATGCCGAAGGCCGTAAGAGTATTACCTGGTATGGCCGAACCTTTAATTTCAATAGCAACCATAAAACCCATGATTTTGCCATCTATCTTACCAATGGTAATTTATCATATCCAACAACCGTGATCATTCCGGTTGATGGCGAACCACAAGCCATACCTGGTTACCTGGCGCCCAATGAGTTTGAGCTCATCGCCAAATATTTCGGCGAAGGCAAGTTTGGAAAAGTACCGTTTGAGGAGTATCAGAAGAATTTTAAGTCGCAGTGGTAGGGAAGAGGTTAGGTTTGTTGTTGGTTATACTTGATCAAAATCAATATATCAACCAGTATAGATGAACGTGAGGTTGAAGAATAAGCCATGAATATTAAATCAATTCATATGTAGTCGCAACAGATTACATTGTTTAATATTGTTCTTTACTAAGTAAATAAATTGATTTATTTTAGCATTGATTTAAGTCAATTATATTGTCATCATACAAAATTTCATAACCGTAAGACTTATGCTTTGAGATATTCACACTATATTTGAATTTTCATAGGATAAGGTTTAATGGTTAATGGTATTTGATTAGTGCAGCCTCCCCTCCGG
>CBIMFG010000339.1:0-5591 GCA_966243125.1 uncultured Niastella sp. | reverse complement strand
CGTGATAGATGCAGATGGAACATATTTAGGTAAGTATCGAAAGAATCATATTCCGCATACTTCTGGTTTTTGGGAGAAGTTCTTTTTTAAACCAGGAAACCTGGGGTATCCGGTTTTTCAAACCAGGTATGCAAAAATAGGTGTGTATATCTGTTATGACAGGCATTTCCCCGATGGCGCCCGCGTGCTGGGGTTGAATGGGGCAGAGATCGTGTACAATCCATCGGCTACCGTTGCCGGCTTATCGCAATACCTGTGGAAGCTGGAACAACCGGCGCATGCTGCCGCCAATGGCTATTTCATGGGATGTATAAACCGGGTGGGTCAGGAAAAGCCCTGGAACCTGGGTAAGTTTTATGGTTCCTCCTATTTTGTTGATCCGCGCGGACAAATATTTGCCATTGCCTCGGAAGATAAAGATGAGTTACTGGTAGCGGAATTTGATTTAGGGATGATAGAAGAAGTAAGAAGTGTTTGGCAATTCTATAGGGATAGGCGGCCGGAGACGTATGGGAAGTTGGTGGAACTGTAAGAAAGTATAAAGTTTAAGGTATAAGGTTTAAGGTCGTTAGATTTTGAAGTTTAAAGTTAATTGCAAACCTAAAATTGCGGCAACCACCTTAAACTTTAAACCTTATACCTTAAACCGAAATGAATCAAGTAATTGAAAATATGTCTATCAAAAATAACCGGTTAACGGCTGAAGAGTACGAACAAAACTTCAGTGATATTCACCCGCCATTCGACAGCAGGGAATCGGCGCTGGTGGAAGCCAATCGTTGTTTGTTCTGTTATGACGCGCCTTGTACAAAGAGTTGTCCTACCGAGATCAATATACCCAAGTTCATAAAACAGATCACTACCGATAATGTAAAAGGTTCTGCGCATACCATTTTTTCCGCCAACATTATGGGCGCTGGTTGTTCACGTGTTTGTCCGGTTGAGAAATTGTGCGAAGGCTCCTGTGTATATAATTTACTGGAAGAAGAACCCATAGCTATTGCACGCTTACAGCGCTATGCAACCGAACAGGCCCTGGAAAAGAAATGGCAACTGTTTGAGCGAAAGCCTTCAACAGGAAAAAGGGTAGCTATTGTAGGCGCTGGTCCGGCGGGATTAAGTTGCGCGCATGTATTAAGCCGTGAAGGAGTGGAGGTAACCATTTATGAAAAAGAAAGCAAGGGTGGTGGTTTAATGACCTATGGTATTGCCGCCTATAAAGTAACGCCGGAGTTTTGTGAAGAAGAGGTAACGTATATAACCTCAGTTGGTGGCATTGAGATAAAATACAATCAGGAACTGGGTAAACAAATTTCGCTGGCCGAACTGCAAAAAAACTATGATGCAGTGTATCTGGGTTTTGGTGTAGGACTTGCCCGGCAATTGAATATTCCCGGTGAAGAACTGGAAGGCGTGGTAGATGCCATAAAATTTATTTATGAAATAAGGGATAGTGCATTTGATAAAATTCCAGTGGGTGATAAAGTGGTAGTGATTGGTATGGGTATGACGGCGATTGACGCGGCCACACAAGCAAAGCGCCTGGGCGCAAAAGACGTAACGCTGGTTTATCGCAGAACGCAAGACGAAATGCCCTGTACCGAAGCTGAACTGAATATTGCCAAACTGGATGGTTGTCGCATTGTATGGCTGGCGGCTCCAGCTTCTATTAAAGGAGAAAACGGAAAAGTAACCCACCTGGTGTGCAACCTCATGCAATTGGGCGAGCCTGATGCCAGTGGCCGCCGTTCGCCCATTGAATCGGGCGAACAGTTTATACTGGAAACAGATATGATCATAAAAGCGGCCGGACAAATGCCTTTTGAAGAGCTGGTAAGCAACAATCAACTGCAACATGCGCATGGAAAAATAGCGACGCAAAAGAACGGTTCCACCAATATTACCGGCGTGTATGCGGGCGGCGATTGTGTGAATGGAGGGAAGGAGGTTGTTGATGCGGTGCAAGCTGGCAAAATGGGAGCGAAGGCTATAATTGAATACTTACATGTTGAATAATGAATATTGAATGTTGAATATTGAAGTGAAGGCAGGGAAATGAAGAATGAGGAATTAGAAATGAAAAATTAAAAAGTGAAACCCGGAACTCTGAACCCGGAACTCTGAACTAAGAACATAGAACTAAGAACTAAAAACAAAGAACTAATCATGGCCGATATATCAGCTAACTTTCTCGGAATAAAGTCGCCTAATCCTTTCTGGTTAGCAAGCGCACCGCCTACTGATAAAAAGGTAAATGTGCTGCGGGCATTTGAGGCCGGTTGGGGTGGTGTGGTTTGGAAAACGCTGGGAAGCCAGGTAAAGAATGTATCGAGCCGTTACTCTGCGGTGAACTACAATGGAAGCAAAGTAATGGGGTTTAATAATATTGAACTGATCAGCGATCGCCCGTTGGAATTGAACCTGCGTGAAATAAAAGAATGCATTAAGTTATTTCCCGATCGCGCAATGATCGTTTCGCTGATGGCCGATAACACCCGCGAGAAATGGCATGAACTGATTGCTCAGGTAGAAGATACCGGTGCCCATGGCCTGGAACTGAACTTTGGTTGTCCGCATGGAATGACGGAACGCGGTATGGGCGCCGTAGTAGGGCAGGACCCCGAGATTGCCAGACTGGTGGTGGAGTGGGTAATGGAAAAAGCAACCATTCCGGTGATCACCAAGTTAACCCCCAATGTACACTCGGTGGTGCCAACGGGCAAGGCATCTGTTGAAGCGGGTTCCAATGCATTGTCATTGATTAATACTATACAATCAGTTACTGGTATAGACCTGGATACTTTTGTGCCCAATCCTTATGTGGCGGGTAAATCCGTTTTTGGCGGATATTGCGGTCCCGCCGTAAAACCCATAGCGCTTAAAATGCTGGCTACTATTAGCCAGGACCCGGTAACTTCCAAAGTGCCCGTTTCAGGCATTGGTGGTATAAGCACCTGGAAAGATGCGGTTGAGTTTATGTTATTAGGTGCTACAACTTTACAAGTATGTACTGCGGTAATGAAACACGGTTTTCGTATTGTTGAAGATCTGTGTGAAGGGCTCAGCAACTGGATGGATGAAAAAGGGTTCAAAACAATAAATGATTTTATTGGTAAATCGGTGCCGCATCTTACACAATGGGAAGAGCTGGATATCAACTATCATATAGTTGCCAATATTGATCAGAATAAATGTATCCACTGCGGGCTTTGTTATATTGCCTGTGAAGATGGATCGCACCAGGCCATTAACCTGCAATATGGTAAACCATATAATAATTATACTATTAAAGAAGAGGAATGTGTAGGTTGTAATTTATGTAAGTTGATTTGTCCGGTTGATGATTGTATAACCATGGTTGAACAAAGGAAGGGTGATGAATACATAAACTGGTCAACATTTCAGGAACGCAAGCTGCCGTTAAATGATCATTGAACACTTAACAGTTAAATGCGTAACTCCATTCCCTCATACATTTCCCCATGCCCAATTCATCAGGGCGCTTGTTGTTATGGCAACGATCAATGCCGGCCAGCCTGCAACGCGATGCTGACATTAAATTAGATGAACTGGCCAAACAGTTTGAGATCAGTGGCGCCAGTATCCTGAATGCGGTTCAGTATGCTGCCCTGCAAACGTATGCCCGCAACAACGGCGTTATCACGCAGCAGGACCTGATTGATGGCGTTCGCAAAGAATACCAGAAAGAAGACAAGTTGTTTTAATATATAGGAACTCTGTTATGTGAATAAATAATTTTCCCACCGGGCCAGTAGACCTATTGGCTTATACCTGCTAAACAAGATACCTTAGGTGTACTATTTACCTGCCGTATTATTTTCATTTGCCCAATCTGGTGTATCGATTATTATATGCCACCTGCTAACACAGGAGGGTGAAGAATGCTTTTGAGTTACAAATAAAAAGACATTCACCTTCACCATTAAACATTCACCAAAACCAAACCTCATACTATGAAACAGATCTTGTACGCTTTCATTTTTACTTGTATTGCACAAACAATTATGGCGCAAACGCCACCAACCACCTGGCAGGAGCATTGGTTTGAACACAACCAACTGCTCAATCGTAAATTCTACGATAATGATGTGGCCGTTTATTACGACAATGACGTCAGCTCTTCCGTTACCTGGCCTTATACCTTTATGGGCGATGTATGGCGGTATACAAAAACGGTGTATGGCTCATTTGGAAATGATCCACATTTGTTTGCGATCTATCACACCAATAAATACAGTGGCGGTCACCCCTCTACGTATTTCGATGCCAGCCATGACAACCGCAATGTGATTGATGTAGGCCCTGGTCCCTGGACAAGCGGTGGCACTGGTAACGATCTTGACATCAGTACCCATGAAGTAGCGCATATTGTAGAAGGCGCCAGTAAGGGCATAAAAGGCTCGCCGGCTTTTCCCATTTGGGGCGATAGCAAATGGGCGGAGATCTTTATCTATGATGTTTACCGGGCTTTAGGCAAAAGCAGTGAGGCTAATCGTTGGTATAACCTCATGCAAAAGTCGACGGCTGATTTTCCCGTTGCCGGCACGCACTGGTTCCGCGATTGGTTCTATCCCATTTATATTAACCACGGTGGCAACCAGGTGTTGAACCGTTTCTTTACCTTGCTGTCGCAGTATTTTCCGAAGAATGGAACTACTTATTCGCGCGATATGAACTGGGGCGAGTTCATTCATTTCTGGAGCGCTGCTGCCGGTGAAAGTCTGAAGCCATTGGCTACAGCTGCTTTCGGCTGGACGTCCACTTTTGAAACCCAATTCAACCAGGCCCGAAATGATTTTCCGCTGGCTTATGGCTCAGGGGTGGTAAGTGTATATAAGCATTGCAGCTACGGCGGTTATGTAACCACGCTCGGTGTTGGCAATTATACCTTGAGCCAGTTACAGAATATGGGCGTGCTGAATGATGATATCTCCTCTTTAAAAGTAAACAGCGGTTACCAGATCCAGCTGTTTCAGAACGATAATTTCACCGGTACTTCCGTAACGCTTACCGGCGATGCCAGCTGTCTGGTGGCAAATAATTTCAATGACCTGGCATCATCCGTTAAAGTTTCTACTACCAGTTTTGCCGCGGCAAGAGTGGAGCAACCAGCTATAACCAATCAACCCGGCCAACAGGAACTGAAGTTATTGAATGCGCCCAACCTGGCCGGTATTCCGGTATGCATATACGATATTACCGGACGGCAGGTAATGCTGGTGCGGCCAGGTTCGAACCGGATCAATATTTCCTCTTTGTTGCCTGGTACTTATGTATTGGTTTATACCATACAGGGTTATAAGGTTACCAGAAAGTTTGTGAAGTAGCATGCAAGTGAATAAGTTGACAAGTTAACCGGTTAACCCGTTAACTTGTCAACTTTAGTATTTTATCCTATCTTGTCTATGTAATACAAGGGGGATAACATACATTACAACCATGGCGCCAATATCAAAAGGAAAATTCAACAACCGGCAGTGGCTTTTAATCCTGATCCTGTTTGCGATGATGTCGGTTATTTCGTTCTACATTTTTCGGCATGCTTTTGCGTACCGGTATGTGCAGGTAGA
>CBIMFG010000338.1:0-5594 GCA_966243125.1 uncultured Niastella sp. | reverse complement strand
CAATAGTGATAAATGCAGGAGCCATTGTGATCTTTCAGAAATGAATGGTTCAGCGGATAAAACACGGTTAACATCCATTGTTGGTATGCATTAAAATCCTCACGTTTCCAACCTGCGTAATCGCGCATCAATTCACCGGCTACTGCAAACTCATAACCATAAAAACCAGCACCAAGGAATACGTTGGGATCACCGCTCAGTTTTTTACAGGTAGAAGCCCATGCATTCAGGATCCTGATGGCTGTTTCGGCATATACGGTTTCGCCGGTAATGCGCCAGTACAAAGCTGTTTGATAGGCGGCTGCTACGTCTTTGAATGCAGACGTATAGTTATCCGGCTCGGGTTCTTCCCGGCTGCTGCCACCCCTGATGAGTTTTGCTACCGGGGCCGGGTTATAAGTCTTTTTTAAAACCTTAATGTTATTGATGTTGTCATTTTTCTCCAGCGTCTTGAAACCTGCTACCCAGGGTTCTAGATTGCCGGCCAGGGCTGTTTTTATACGATTGAAATCATCTTCGGTATGAAGGGTGCCATGTTTTAGTGGAGTGCCCGGAGGCAGCGTATCTATATATTTTACCGAACCTACCAGGGTAGTATCAGCTAAATCATCGGGTTCTGCATCTCCTTTCTTTGAGCAGTTTACCATCATTAAACTGCCAACCAGCGCCACCAGTGAAAAAACTATAAAACGTTTCATGATTATGCTATGGATTTTTTTAGTTGTTGTAAACCTTATTTTCTGAACCACAGGGTATAGATCTGATCGGGAGACAATACCGAATTCCACACCTGGAATTTGTCGAGCATACCACCGAATGACGGTTCTCCAACAGCGTTGTAAGCTGGTGCACCAACATACGCCCTGTTCATAGTCATCAGGAATGGGTCTGCTTCAGGTTTCGTTAATGTTTTCGAACTGGCTAATGTACCGTTTACGTAGAGCTTCATAATCAGGTTGGCATAGGAGAAAGTAAAGGCAACGTGCGTCCAGGTTCCCTGGGGGAATAATGGGCCCGAAAAATAATCTTCGTAGTTTATCAATGTTCCGGCTGCGTCTTTTATTTTCTTTTCCAGCAGGTAACGGCCTACCATTTTACCACTGGTGCTGTTCCAGTTACCACTCATTCTGGTAAGTACAGTAATACGTGAACCTCTGGCTTCGCCAAATTCAAAAATCGGGTCCTGTGAAGCATTTCTTGCCGGATCCCACCAAACCCAACATGCAACGGTAAATTCTCTCTGTTTGGCTATGGCGGTAGGTATAGAAATTGCCTGGTTAGGTTTTTCCTTTATACTGTTCAGTACACCTGGCAATACAGCAGCTTTTCCACTGATACCAGCTGCATAGCTAATTTGAATGTTCTGATCACCTGGAATATATGTAGCAGGCGCGCCACTTATTTTATCGTTTAGGTTGTCTTCAAAGTCAAGCTGATAAGAAGGGGTTGGTACCGATACCAGCAGGCTGTAACCCGGGCCTTTTACCGGATAATTATTAACCGCAATACCAATAGGTCCGCTGCTGGCGCCCATAGGAACGGTAGTAGTGATCACCGTATCTTCCACAGCAGCTACATCTGCTGAAGTACCATTAAAGTTTACAACTACTTTTGTTATGTCATTTTCAAAACCGGTACCGTATATTCTTACGGTATCGCCGGGTAAACCGGTAAGCGGGTTAGCGGTTTTAATGGTAGGTGGCACCTTAACAGTGAAGGTACCTATTGAATCAATTTTGTTTGTCCATACCTGTAAGCTTACTTTACCCGAAATAGCAGCATTGGGCACTTTTACCACAATCTTTGTATCCTCACAGGAAATCACTGTATCTGCCAAAATACCATTAAAGTAAACTTTCACGGCACTTGCATAATCACCAAATGAAGTACCGGTAATGGTTACCAGTCTGCCGGCATAATCAATATCGGGTGATACAGCCTGCGGCTCAGGCGCAGGATATGTAAAAGTTCTAAGGTCGGGGCCTTTGTTACAACCTGCATATATAGCTGCTGCACCCAGTAAGGCTGTTACGAACCATGTATTTTTAACAGTAATATTCATATATAATTTGGATTTAACAGTTTTGGGAATAAACAGATGGAATTAGGCAATCGACATTCAATTTGCTATATCCCGATTGGATATGAGCACAAATTGTTTTGTTTGCTCCTCTCAATGTCAATTGCCAAATTCCTGCTGCTTTTTAATAACCATTATTTTGAACCAGGTTTGTATTCAGTTGAATTTGCCGCAATGGTATTGGTAACAAATAATGTGTTCTTTTAAAATTGCGGTCTTCAGCTCTGTCGAGCAGAATTGCTTTCAAATTACCTTTACCAGTAGCTACCGTAGTTTCCCTGTTTACATATACATTCGGATTGTATAAAGCGGTGGTTGAATCGCCAGTGGGATATTTGAATTCAGTTTGATAACCATTACCACCTACTACCATTCCACAAACATTCTGATTCAGTTCATGCTCGGCAATTCCCCAACGTTTCAGGTCATCGAAGCGGGTATTTTCAGCAAATAACTCCACTGTTCTTTCGCGTCTGATCTCATCCAGGATATTCAAACTACTGTCGGCAGCAAATTTGTTGGTGAGCGGCGGTAAACCAGCCCTTGCCCTTGTTTGGTTGATAGACAAATTCAAATCGGCATCACTGATTGATTTATTCTTTTCCATCAGCGCTTCTGCATAAATCAGGTATACTTCAGCCAGCCGTATTTGTGGGTAATCCTGCGATTCTTTATTGGCTGCGCGATAAGTAGGATACTTATTGGCCGAGAATTTCCGGGCAGTGTACCCTTCCTGCGTTGCATCGGTGAGTTTTATTGTTCCCGGGCCGGGGGCATCTGCATCACCGAGTACATAACTCAGTAAACGATAATCCCTGTTCAGGTATTCATCGCCCACACTTGCATACCCTGCGAACTGCGCCGTTTTTTCAATGGGCATTCCATTTATGCTCAGGAACATATCCATGAACTTGCGGTTAGGGATCATATAGCTTTGAACAGTAGCAGAGATATTTGTGCCACCGGGGTGCAGGTTAACGTCGTATACGCTTTTCAGGATAAACTCATTGTTGGTTGATTTATCGAGGCCCATTGGGTTTGAACCGGTACCATCTATACAAAACAGGTAGTAGTTGCTGCGGTTTTTCATAGTAGCCGTACTATTATAATTCCACAATTTGTAACCGCCGTTCTGTATTACATCTTTTGCCAGTTTTGCAGCTTCAGTTAAAAACTCATTCACCTGGTCATAGCCTGGTCCGGCAGAACCTTTGAAATCGGTTGAAGTTCCGGTGTATTTACGCCAGGTAGCTTCGTATAACAATACCCGTGCTTTGAAGGCTTCTGCCGCCCATTTGCTTAAATGTCCTTTTTCGTCGGCAGGGATGGCCTGTTCAATAGGCAGGTCAGGGATAGCTTCTGTTAAATCTTTCAGTATCTGGTCAACTACTTCGTAGCGGCTGTTACGTGGCGCCTGTAGTTCTGCACCGGTTATATCGGGTACCGTTGTAACAATGGGTACACCGCCGTAACGTTTCAACAAAAAGAAATGATGCCAGGCCCTGAAGAATTTAGCTGCTGCTACATATTGCGCAATTTCTTTTTTATCACCGGTATAGGCTTCGGCCTTTTCCAGAACGATATTGTTGCCACGGATGTATGCATAGGCATTATTCCAGTAAATGTCATCCATAGGCACCGTAACCAATCCACGGCCATAGTTAGCCGGGCCTTGTGTGAAGTCTGCACACAGGTCAGAACCCATATCTATAAATTCATAAATATTGCTTCCATCAATTTTCTGCCAGCTGATCATTTTCTCATAAAACTCGTTGGTGGCAGCTTTGAACTGTGCAGGCGTATTAAAATATTGAACTTCCGTAAGCCTGTCTTCAGGTTTCAGATCGAGGAATTTTTTCTGACAAGCCACAGCACCGAGGATCAGGGTACCGATAGCAGCCGGAATTATCAACTTTTTCATTTATAATAGTTTTTCGTTGATCAGATATTAGATTATAAACCGAGGTTAACACCAAATGACCATGTTCTCATAAAAGGATAGCCATTTAATCCGGAGTTGGTTCCCTGTTCGGGATCGAAACCATCTTTTAATGACGACCACTCCCACAGGTCGTTTCCTGAGAAATAAACCCGTACTCTTTCCAGGTGTGCTTTTGCACTCAGTTCCTGCGGTAAGGTATACCCTACAATCAATGATTTTAAACGAACATACCGGTTGTTCTGCAACATAAAGTCGTTGTTCAGGTAGTTCCATTCGGCACGGTCTTTCTGAACAGTTAACCGCGGGAATTTTGCACCGGTGTTGTCTTCGGTCCAGGTGTGACCAAGGAATTTTGAGTTCAGGTTTGAAAATTCAACAGCGAAAGGATAAGCCAGGTAACCTGATCTTTGCAGGTATTGTTCGCCTACCCCTTGCAGGAAGGCTGAGAAGTCGATGCCTTTCCAGGCAGCACCCAGGTTAATACCAAATGTATAATGCGGTGCGGCATCGCCCTTGTACTTCACATCGCTCTGATCAATTTTTCCATCCTGGTTCACATCTGCCTTGCGGGTATCGCCAGGGCGCAGATCCACTTTTCCATCTCTGGGTGGTATTTTGCCTTGTGTTTCTGCGGTGTATTTATTATAGAAAAGGTCAACCGTTTTTTGATCGGTAAAGAAACCTTTTGTCTGGTACATATACCAGCTGTTCAAAGGCTTGCCGATTACAGTATTGTTCAATCCGGCAACGGGTAACAACGCACCGTCATATCTTGTCAGTTTGTTACGGCTGTCGGAAAGATTGAAAGAAGCATTCCAGCTAAAGTTTTCGCCGATCTTATCTTTCCAACCCACCATGGCTTCCCATCCCCACACATCCAGCACACCGCTGTTTGTCATGGGAGCTTGTCCACCCAGCACACCAGGATAAACAACGTTGATCATCATGCCGTCATTCTGTTTCTTATATACATCAAAACGGCCGGTAAGGCGGTTGTTCAACATAACCAGGTCAACACCTATGTTTGCCATTTTTACTTTTTCCCAGGTACGGTCTAAAGAGGTAAGACCGTTACGTTCCAGGCTGGCAGCACCTTGTATAGCAGGTTTGCTGCCAAACAGGCTGTTACCAATAACCACATTAGAAATATAGTCGTACACGTCGATGTTCACGTTGTTACCCATGATGCCGTAACCACCGCGAATTTTCAGATAATTAAGAGGGTATAAATTTAAATCACGTATAAAGTTTTCGTTTGTAACTACCCAGCCGGCAGATACGTTGTAAAAATTAGACCATTTGTGACCGGGGGCAAAACGTGATGATCCATCACGACGTCCCAACGCTTCAATCAGGTATTTACCTCTGAAAGAATAGTTCAACCGGCCAATGTAAGAATACAGGCCATAAGAACCACGGCCACCGTTTGCTTCAACCAGGTCTTTACCACCCACGGCTATCACGACGCCACGATCGCCCAGGTCACCCAGTTCGCCGATGTGGCCACGGGCACCTTTTACCTTCATTTTCGGGATAAAGACGAGCTCTTCGTCGCGGTCGTCGACGGGCTCG
>CBIMFG010000337.1:0-5596 GCA_966243125.1 uncultured Niastella sp. | reverse complement strand
TGTTAATCGCGGGGATCATGAATGCAAGCATTGCAATCGCTTATCCTTCATCAAGTGTTGTGATGGATAACATTTTTGCTTATTTTACTCAGATTGGAAAAGCACACCAAATTGATGAAGCCAAACAAAAAGCCGTTGACCTGGCAAAAGCTTCAGACATCGCAATTGTCGGAATTGGCGAAAACGTAAAAGAAGTAGGGGAGGGGAAAGACCGGGCGCACCTCGATTTGAGCGAAGCGCAGGTAAACCTGGTAAAAGCCATTGTTGAAACCGGTAAACCGGTTGTGGCTGTGTTAAAGAACGGCCGGCCGCTTTGTATTAATTGGGTGGCAGAGCATGTGCCCGCCATTCTGGAAACCTGGTTCCTGGGCGAAACAGCCGGTACTGCTACCGCCGATGTATTGCTGGGTACGGTAAACCCATCCGGCAAACTGCCCATGACCTTTCCGCGCAGTGTAGGACAGATCCCCATTTATTACAACCACAAACCCACTTCGCGGTACAATTATGTAGATGAAAAAAACGCCCCTTTGTATGCATTCGGTCATGGCCTTAGCTATACCAGCTTTGAATATACCGGTCTGCAACTGTCGCCCGCACAAATACCGGTAAATGGAAAAACCACGGTATCTGTTGCTATAAAGAACACCGGCAGCGTAGAAGGCACAGAGGTAGTACAACTGTATCTCCGCGATGTGGTGAGCAGCGTAACCACACCCGCCATGAGTTTAAGAGGTTTTCAACGTGTAAGCCTGAAATCCGGTGAGAAAAAAGTAGTGCAGCTCACCCTTGATGCCGATGATCTGTCGCTCTGGAACCGCCAAATGAAACGGGTGGTAGAACCCGGTGAATTTAAGATCATGCTGGGCAGTTCGTCGAATGATATTCGGATAGAAAAAATGTTGACAGTAAAATAGTTTGGTTCAATAGAGCTCTGCAGTTAGTCATGCCCCGATAGTATGGTCGGGGCTTTTTTATTAACTTTATTGCATTCGTATGAACCAACTCATCCTTACCAAAGCACAGGCAAGAACCATCATTCTCCATGCGGCCGGACTGGCCAAACGCGCACAGTTTGGCAAAGGCCGCGAAGCCGTATATAAAGTTATTGACCATGTAGGTTTTGTACAGCTCGATACCAACTATGTAGTGGAGCGGGCCCATCACCACGCCATCTTTGCACGGGTACCCGATTATAAACCCGAATGGCTGGAAGAACTGCAGCACGATGGCCGGGTGTATGAATACTTTACGTGCGATGCAGGGTACTTGCCCATGCACGATTTTCGTTTTTCCCTGCCTATAAAAGAAAGCTTTGCCAAACGATATCCATTGGAACAGCCGGAGATCAATCTTATGAACCAGGTGCTCGACAGGGTAGGACGCGATGGCCCATTGGGCGTAAAAGATTTTGACAACGATCGCCAGGTGGCCAGTTCAGGCTGGTGGGATTGGCGCCCATCCAAAGTGGCGCTCGAAAGATTGTATTGGAGCGGTCAGCTGATGGTAACGCGCAAAAAAGATTTCCATAAACTGTACGATCTGCCACGGAATATTGTTCCTACAGACATAGATACTACCATGCCTACGCCACAGGAGTTTGCCCGGCACGTGATCCGCCGTTGTTTAAAAAGCATGGGCATTGCCTATGCAAAAGAAATGGCCTGGCGCGCGCGGTATGTAAAAGACAACCTGGTGAAAAAGGAACTGGAGAAAATGGTAGCCGAGAAAGAAATACTCCAGGTGACGGTTGAAGGGTTAAAAGGGCCGCTGTATATGTTACCCGCTTATAAAAACAAAAAGGTTACCCTTGCCGGTGATGCATTTATTCTTTCGCCATTCGATGCCCTGAATGTTTTCCGGCATCGCTTAAAAGACTTCTTCGAATTTGATTACCAGATAGAATGTTTCGTTCCTGCCCCCAAAAGAAAATATGGGTATTTCTCCCTGCCCGTCTTAATAGGCGATACCTTCATTGCCCGCATGGATTCAAAAGCCGATCGCAAACAAGGTCAGTTGATCATTCACAACCTGCACTTTGAAAAAGTAAAGTTAACCAGTGCGATGTTGGAGAAATTTGGCGAAGCGTTGAACGCCTATGCGAAGTTCAATCAATGCAGCGATGTTATTATAAAAAAATCGAATAATAAGCAGTATGTAAAGATCCTCAACGCCTCCATGCTTTAGCCCGATGTCATTATAATACGTTTAGCGCTAACTAGAACTTATCCATATTTAGCTTTGGCACGTCTTTACCTGACTCTGTGACGTAAGTACCGTACTTCGGAATATAAGTAACCAACTTTGGCATGTAAGTACTGTACTTTTATAGTAAAATGGGTTAGATGCGCACCAGAGTTGTTTAGGTATGAGTCAACGTTATATAGATATACTCCAGAGTATGCCAGGGTTGTTACAAAGTTAGCTCAGGTTGTCGCATCTTTAGCTCAGGTTGTTGCATCTTAAGTGACTTACATTCCAAACATGAAAAGAATCGCCATTTCGGCGAATGTTTTGCGAAAATGGAAAACAAATGGGCCGAAAATGAGCCCGATCGGGCAAAATATACGAAGTTGCCCTAACTCTTAATGTAACCATAACATACAGTTTGTTTCTTTGCCGCTCATTGAAATTTGTAGCATTCCATACCACAGCGCGTTTAAAAGTAGCCGGCGGATTGATCGTTTGGGTCTTCTGCGGGGTAATGGGTGTTGGCTTTACCCGGTCAAAACCCGACAAAGGCGTGCCCGTGGCCCTGGCTTACTTCCAAACAAATGCCACCGCATTTGCAGCGGCTACGGGGGAATTGCAGCAAGCCATCGTTGCCTTGAATGATGATTCCGCTTCGGTAGTAAAGGCGCGTGAGGCATTAATAAGGTCCCGCCTGCAGTATAAAAAGATCGCCTTCTTTCTGGAATATTTCTTTAAAAGCGCCGCCCTTATTTATAACAGTGCGCCCAAGTATGAAATTGAAGAACCGTACATGGAGTTCAGAGAACCCACCGGCCTGCAGGTAATAGAAAGCCTGTTGTATGATGCACACCCCATGGCAAAAAAGAACGAGTTGTTACAACAGGCTGAGGTGGTTACTTCTTCGGCCAAAGACCTCGGCGCTTTATTGTATGGGTTTACCGCGAATGATAAACAGTTGCTTGAAAGCGTACAGCTGGAACTGGTGCGGGTGATCACTTTAAGCATCACCGGTTTTGATGCCCCTTTATTAAAAACGGGTATTGTGGAGTCGGAAATGTCGCTCAGCGCCCTGCAAGCTGTTTTACAACCTTATCTTAATAATACAGGCGCCAACGTGGCCAATTACCTTTCAGGCGGCATAGCCTATCTGCACCAGCATCCTGATTTCGATAGCTTCAACCGGCTGAGTTTTCTAACCCAATATGCCTTGCCTTTGCAACGCTCGTTGCAGGCGTTCATTAAAGAGCTACAATTGTCTCTCAATACATCCCGTGTGCTGAATTATGAAGCGGGCGATTTGTTCAATCCGGCTTACCTCAACATAAACGCTTTTCCCGGGGCTGATAGCAGCAGTCAGGAACAAATAGCCATGGGCCGCCGGCTGTTTTTTGATGCCGGCTTATCGGGCAATAACAAAATAAGTTGCGCTACCTGTCACCAGCCCGAAAAACATTTTACAGATGGCCTGACGCAAAGCGCCGCTTTTGACGGTCATTCCCATGTACAACGAAATGCGCCTTCGTTGCTCTATTCCGCTTTTCAGTATCGCCAGTTCTGGGATGGCAAAGCGGAAAGTCTGGAAGAACAGGTGAAGACGGTACTCTTTAATGTACAGGAAATGAATGCCGACTCACAGGTGCTGGTGAAACGGATGCCCCTTCTTGAAATGGCTGCATGTATTGCTGCCTATGTGCGCAGTTTAAATCCTCGTAATTCGCGGTTCGATAATTATATCGGAGGTAAAGGAGCTGCATTAACTGATACAGAAATAAAAGGGTTCAACCTGTTTATGGGCAAGGCGCAATGCGGGGCCTGTCACTTTGCACCGCTGTTCAATGGGTTAACCCCGCCTTTATACGATCGTACAGAGTTTGAAGTATTAGGTACAACGCGTACCGATGATCTGTTACATCCCGTAGCTGATACCGACTTGGGCCGGTACCCGCTTTTTCCTATGGAGTATTATAAACAGGCCTTTAAAACGCCTACGGTTCGCAATACAGCTACTACCGCGCCTTATATGCACAATGGCGCCTTTAAAACCCTGGATGCTGTAATTGAATTTTATAACCAGGGTGGGGCAGCGGGGTTACAACTGCCTATCAACAACCAAACCTTATCGCCCGTTCCATTACACCTTACGCCCAACGATGCTGCCAGTATTATAAGCTTCATTCATACGCTGGATGATGCGCCACCTGAAACAAACCAATCGTTCATCAATAAATCAAATCAATAATTGAAAAGGAAATTCATTGCCGGGATGGCGTTAGCAGGCCTGCTGTTGCCGTTCATCAGCAGCGCGCAAAGAAAGGTTGAAGTACAGGCGCATTTAATACGCGGACCTTATTTACAGGTAGCTACCAGCAACAGTATTGTTATTCGCTGGCGTACCGATGTATTAACAAGAAGTGTGGTAAACTATGGCCTCGATGAAAAAGAACTGAAAGGTGTTGCAGAAGAACCCACGCTCACCTTTGAGCATAAGGTTACCGTATCAGGTTTATCACCTCGTACAAAATATTATTATGCTATTGGCGGCGGTCCTGGTGATACGTTGCAAAAGGGCAACGATAATTATTTTATTACCCTGCCAATCCCTGGTACCGAAGGCAGTTACCGCATTGGGGTGTTTGGCGATTGTGGCAACAACAGCGTTAACCAGCGCTCAGTGCGCGACCAGGTAATAAAGTATGTGGCCGATAAGCCCATGGACGCCTGGATATTGCTGGGTGATAATGCGTATACTTCCGGCCAGGACCCGGAGTTTCAGGAGAAGTTCTTTAATATTTATAAAGACAATCTGTTGAAGAAATATGCTTTATTTCCTTCGCCCGGTAACCACGATTACAATGATCTGTATCAATATAAAGCCACTGCGCAATCAACCCATGATATTGCGTACTACCAGAATTTTTCCATGCCTACAAAAGGAGAGAGTGGGGGCGTAGCTTCCGGTACACAGGCCTTTTATTCTTTTGATATTGGCAATGTACACTTCCTGTCAATTGATTCATATGGCAAGGAAGACAAAGAAACCCGCTTGTACGATACGCTGGGCGCGCAGGTGCAGTGGATAAAAAAAGACCTGGAAGCATTCCACAATACCAAAAGAGGTTGGGTAGTAGCGTACTGGCACCATCCGCCCTATACTATGGGTTCCCACAACTCTGATCATGAAACCGAACTGGTAAAAATAAGAGAGAACTTTATTCAGATCCTCGAACGCTATGGGGTTGACCTCATCGTTTGCGGGCACAGCCATTTGTATGAAAGATCACGGTTAATGAATGGGCATTATGGAATGGAAGCTACTTTTGATTCAACAAAACACAACCTCAGTTCTTCCACTGCGTTGTATGATGGCAGTGAAAATAGCTGTCCGTATATAAAAGATTCAGCC
>CBIMFG010000336.1:0-5610 GCA_966243125.1 uncultured Niastella sp. | reverse complement strand
TTCCTGAACTTATTGCAGCGGGTATAAAGCCCGAGAAGTTTTCCATAAACCAGCCGGCTCTTAGACCAACAGCAGGTATACTAAGTTGAGAGAACGCCTGTTCCATATCATATAGCTTTCTGATGGCGCCGGTGCCGTTTTGTAAATGTCCGCCAATGGAGGAGAGATATACTACTTTACGGGGTTGGGCATTTTTAAGCGCAGTAACAATAGCATCCAGCATTTGTACATGTTGCTCAATTGGATGCTCCAACTCAAGCATTGGCGGCGTCATTATGAAAACACCTTCAGCCCCGTCAAACGCACGGGTTAATGAATCTGCATCAAAAAGATCTGCTATCGCCACTTCAGCTCCCTGCTGCTTCCACTCCTCCCCTTTTGCTGAATTGCGCACAACAGCTCTTACCGGTTGTTGCTTACTTAACAATATCGTTCCTGCTACGCGGCCCACATGGCCGGTAATTCCTGTAATCGCAAACATAAATTTGATAGTTGATTTGTTAGTGCAAATTTCCTAACAGCTAACAAGTGATCATTTATCAAATGGTAAAAAATCATCCATTAGATTGTACAAAATGTCCATTCTTTAGCCACAGATTGCGGGCCATCTTTGCATTATACAAATGCAAATAATATGAGCAAAACAGCAATCGTAATTCTTTCTGATCCCAAAACAAGCCAGGATGAAGCACTTGGCCGTGTATTCAACGCTTTAGCAGCCGCATACGACTTCAAAAATGAAGGAGAAGAGGTTAAGATCATTTTTCAGGGTACAGGCACCAGATGGCCTGAACAATTGGAGAAGGCAGACCACCCAATAAACGCGCTCTTCGTTGCAGTTAAAGATAAAATAGAAGGCGTTTCCAGCGGATGCGCTACAGTATTTGGTGCAGAGCCATCAGGTTATGATCTGCTTTCAGATAACAAGGTACCCGGAACAGCTGGTTTACCCAGTTTCCTCAAACTTAGGAAGGAAGGATACAACACCCTGATCTTTTAACCCATCACTGTCCCCCATTAAAACCGGGGGACGGCGATTTAATTTGTAGTATATGGCAGCTATATTTCATAATGGCGAACTCGAAATTCAGAGCCGGACGGGTGAAGCTGAAATAGCCAATCATAACAAAGTAATGATCGCCGATTCCATACCAGGGGGCGCCATTAATTTTATTGAGAAGCAGCCGATGGCCATTGTAGGCAGCAGCAATGCAGCCAACGAATTATGGGCATCGATCCTCATCGGCAATTTCGGCTTTTTACAAGTGCCTGATCCTGGCAGTATAATTTTTGATATCCAACAGCTGGTCAGCGATCCGGAAGATATCTTCTATTCAAACATAGCCCACGATAATCAGATCGGAAGCCTGTTTATTGAATTAACCTCCCGCAAACGACTGCGGGTAAACGGTAGTGTGCAGGTTAACAATTCAAAAATTGAATTTCATGTTAAGGATGCTTATCCCAATTGCCCCAAGTATATCCAGCGCCGGGTTATTGCCATGCCGGAATATTTTGAAAAAACGCACTCACAATCAACCGAAGGAACTGAACTAAACGAGGAAGCACTTAACTGGATCAAAAGCGCAGACACCTTTTTTGTAGCCAGTGCTGGTTTGAATGGGCGTTTAGATGCCTCGCACCGGGGCGGCAATCCCGGCTTTTTACAGATCACAGAAAACGGGCTCATAAAAGTCCCTGACTATCCGGGCAACAGTCTGTTCAATACGTTTGGCAACATTCTTCAGAATCCAAATGTAGGATTGCTGTTTATTGATTTCGAAAAAAGACAAACCCTACAGCTAACGGGCACGGCAACCCTGCTTTTTGACCAAACATCAGCAACTGATTTGGCCAGCACCAAGGGCACAGGCCGTTTCTGGCTCTTTAAAAACGCACGTTACATTCACACCATTGAACACCACCGCGTGGGATGGAACTTTTTAGATTATTCACCTTTTAATCCGTAATAAAAATGTCAACAAATAACAGTTATAGGATTACCTTGCTTAAATTGAAATTTATGCAGCAATGTTAGCACAGTCGGTTTATACATTGATCAATCAACAGAACGGCAACCTGTCGTTTAAAGTTTTTGAATTCGACAACAACAGTTATTTTGATCATATACAGCGGAATAATTATTTCACGCTTATCATTATTACCGCCGGGGAAGGATTGGCCACTGTTGATTTTTGCGAATACCCGTTCAGGCCGAACACCCTGTTCGCCTTTTATCCCTATCAGCCATTCATGCTGCAATCAAAAGGCCCTTTAATGGGGGTTGCCATTCAGTTCCATCATGACTTTTTTTGTATTTACCGGCATCATAAAGAAATAGCGGCCAATGGCATTTTGTTCAACAACATTTATCAGCAGCCATTCATTTGGCTGCAGGAAGGTTTGCAAAAAAGATTGCTGCACATTGTTCAGGAAATAGCGGAGGAACTGAAAACTGAGAAACTGAGAAGGGATGAGGTCATTGTTTCTTACCTGAAGATCTTTCTGGTATTGGCCACCAGAATAAAACTGGAACAGCAATCCCTTCAGGAAGCAGAAGCAATCAGTGATAAACAGCGCCTGCTGATACAAGACCTAAGAAATGCGATCGACGAGAATTTCCGATTGAAGCATTCTGCCAGTGATTATGCCGACATCCTGCATGTAACACCCCATGCGCTGGCACGCATCACAAAAAACCATTTCAACAAAACGCTGTCAGACCTCATAGCCGACCGCATCATTATTGAAGCAAAAAGGGAATTATACCTTACTGATAAAACGGTGAAGGAGATTGCCTATGAGCTGGGCTATGAGGACGAATACTACTTCAGCAGGTTCTTTAAAGGAAAAACTGATGTATCGCCACAGCTGTACCGGGAAACGGTTGGGTTTAACAGACAGGCGGCAGGCTAATCTATTCATAATTGACAATCAATCAATTAACACTTGACAACAAATTTGTTGTCATTTCAGCTTGACAATAAAACTATTGTCATAAGTTTGTGACAACAAATTTATTGTCAAATGGCGTGGATATCACCTAATACAATTACGGGAGACGCAGCCACTCATGACCGCTATCTCCGACGTACTGAAATCAATGAATATTTTTGGCGTGAAGTAGCAAAAGGCAATCACATTCTTTTTGTAGCCCCAAGGCGTGTTGGAAAATCTTCCATCATGGTTGACCTATCAGAAAATCCACCGCAAGGCTATGCTTGTATTTATCAAAATATAGAAGGAGTCAAATCTCGCAATGAATTTTTCAAACGACTCTTTCATCTCATACTACAGTGCATTGAACGCAGCCCGCTAAAAGAAGCAAAAGCATTTTTAATCAGGTGTACTAAGAAATACAGCATTACAGAAATCACCAAGTCAGGGCTAAAGATAAGTACTGGTGAAATTGACTACGAAAACGAACTTCGTACACTTATACCTGAGCTTAAGGAAGCCAAAGTACACACTATCATTTTCCTGGATGAGTTTGCAGAAGTCATTAGCAAATTAGACAAACAAAATAAAGAAAGCGATGCTATCGACATTCTGCATACGCTTCGGGAGATGCGAAGTGATAAAGATTTTCGACACTTTACGCTTGTCTTTGCAGGTTCTATCGGGTTACAATTTGTAATCAAAGCGCTCGATAGGCCAAAGCTTATTAACGACCTGCACCCCGTTAATACTCCAGCCCTTTCAGAGGTTCAGGCAAAGCAACTGATAAAGCAACTAATCCAGGGAGCTTCTCTCCAAATTAACGACGATGCTATTGCCTATATTATCAAAAGCATACACCACCTTCTTCCCTATTACATTCAGCTGATGTTAGAAGAACTTGATCTGATAGGCAGGGAAAAAGAGCAACCCCTCGTAAACAAAGAAATGATTGACGAAGCATTTACAAGGGTACTGCATAAAAACAAAAACTTCGAAGATTGGATCGAGCGTTTAAAAGAATACCAGCCCAATTTCTTTCCTTTTATTAACGACTTACTTAAACACTCGGCTCATAAAGACGGCATCTCTATACAGGAGATCTATAACAAAGCAACTGACGACAAGTATAGGAGAGCAGAAGATTACATGGACTTTGTGGACCAGCTCACCAATGAGGGTTACTGGGTTGAAACCCGCCCGCAGTACTACGAATTCATTTCACCATTTCTAAAGCATTTTTGGATAAAAAAGAACCCGGTATACCATGGCTAACAAAATATTTTCCCCCGGTTTTCAATTTTACCAATCAGCCAATGCTGATGCGGATAGCATCAAGGAAAATTTCCTGATTAGATTAAATGAATTCAATATCATTATTGATGACATTAAGCGTCAACCGAAAACTGGCTCCGTTCAGCATTTTTTATTACTTGGCCGCAGAGGGAGTGGGAAGTCCACCTTATTAAAGCGTTTGCAAATTGAAATTGAAACAGATTCAGAGCTCGCTAAACGCTATGTCACTATTAATCTAGCTGAGGAGCAGGCTAATATTTATAAATTATACGATCTATTGGAGGCTATAAGTGAGGAATTGGAACATCACCATATTGATGTTCAAGCTGTCAGTTGGGAAGATGATACCCACCAGTACGCCCGCGATCTTTTTGCTGCCATCTATACAGCTTTAAAGAAAATAGATAAAAAAATAATACTTCTGCTAGATAACATCGATCGCATTTTTGAAAACCTGGAAGATGATGCATCTCTGCTTCGTGAGTACCTGCTCAACTACGATGATCTAAAAATAATTGGTGGCAGTACTAAAATGACTGAACACTTTTGGAAATACAATAAACCATTTTACGAATTTTTCCGGGTACTGGAATTAAAAAAGCTCACAAGCGAAGAAATAAAATCACTTTTACTCAATTGGAGTCATCGTTTGAATGCTCCCGAACTGGAAGAATTTGTAAAAACTAAACCCGGCCAATTAGAAACAGTCCGTTTATTAACCGATGGCCTTCCACGAACACTTCAATTCTTTGTCAATATTCTATTGACGCATACCCAGGAAACAGGTTATGAATACCTGCGCCTCATCATGGACAACGTAACGCCGCTCTATCAGGAAAGACTCAATTCCTTGCCTCCATCACAGCGTAAAATAGTTTTACAAATGGCCTTTCTCTGGGAATCCGTAGGAACAAAAGAAATAGCGGAAGCTACCAAGATGGAAACAAAGGTTATTTCAGCCCAATTAAAACAGCTAACTGATAAAGGATTAGCCGACAAAATTGAAACGGGCGCCAAAAATCATCTTTATAGATTATCAGAGCGATTCTTTAATCTCTGGCTCATTTTTACTCAGGGAAGCCCAAAGGAAAAGCGCAGATCTAAGTGCCTTACCATCTTTATGGAGAACTTCTACAATGAGCAGGAAATTGTAAGGATAGCTAATGAGCATTTACAAATGCTACAAACTGGTAGCCCTGTCGCAAACAAAGCTGCTTTAATTACAAAAGCCCTGGCTCAGTCCCGTTACATTAACTTTGTAATGAGGGATAAATTAATTCACCAAACCCTAGCGCTCGGAAATATAGCAGACGAACTACGACTTCAATTACCGCCAACATCTAAACAGATCTTAAAAGAGATAATAGAGGAAATCCA
>CBIMFG010000335.1:0-5623 GCA_966243125.1 uncultured Niastella sp. | reverse complement strand
GGTACCATCGGCCTGCTCCAGTTCCATATCGTTATGCACCAGGTGACTGCGGTTAAACACCCCAATGTTATCCAAACCAAGGAACCCGCCCTGAAACATGTTGTTACCATTGGAGTCTTTCCGGTTTATCCACCAGGTGAAATTGATAATGAGCTTTTGGAAAATGCGTTTCAGGAAAGGGATATCTCCTTTACCGGTTTGCTTTTTTTCAATGCGGTATACTTCCATGGCGGCCCAGGCCTGTACCGGCGGATTCACATCACTAAAATTCCATTCGTAGGCCGGCAATTGCCCATCGGGTTTCATATACCACTCCCGCATAATGAGCGTAAGCTGGTGCTTGGCAAAAACCGGGTCAACCATAGCCATGGGTATACACTGAAAAGCCAGGTCCCAGGCTGCATACCAGGGATATTCCCATTTATCGGGCATGCAAATAATATCCTGGTTTTTGAGGTGCTTCCAGTCGTGGTTGCGGCCAGTTAACCGGCCCGCACTTGGTGGCGTGAGACCATCACCGCTGGTAAGCCATTTTTCTATATCGAAATGATAATACTGTTTGCTCCATAATAACCCGGCCAGTGCCCGGCGTTGAATTTTTGCCAGTCCGGCATTGGGTACATTGCCCAACACCTGGGCATAAAACTCATCTGCTTCCTGTTTACGCAGGGTAAAAATGTCTTCAAAACCAGGCGCAAAAGGGTTGTCTATAGCCTTACTACTCAAACGCAAATGAATTGTTTCTGAACGGCCACCCTGGATGCGTAGTTTATATACAGGTGCAAACTTGGTCCCTGATTTTTTTTGACGCAGGGCCTCTGCATTCTCGCCTTTTATAACAGCCCCATGAAATGCATCTTTGGTAAAAGGTGTTAAATTGGGCTTGCCATTCACCTTTTCAAAGTTGGTTTCATTCTCAGTAAAGAGAATGGTATGTGGGGTTTGATAATGTAAGTAATAAGTGCCCAACCGCTGATGGGTTGCTTTTACTGAGTTTTTATCGCGCCAGGAAATGGATGGTTTCTTCTTGGTAGCATCATGGCTCCAGCGATTGTAAAACCACAGGGTAGGCAACAGCGTTATTTCAGCCGATTTGGTATGGTGGTTATGAATATTGATCTTGATGGAAATGTCCTCTGAGTTGTGTTTCGCGTAGGTTACGTTTACATCAAAATATTCATTGTTATTAAAGATACCGGTATCGAGGATCTCATACTCCGGTTCTGTGCGCGAGCGTTGGCGGTTTACAGCCAGCAGATCGTCGTAGGGGAATTTTTGTTGGGGATATTTGTACAAATACTCCATGTAGTAGTGCGTTGGCAAATTGTCGAGGTAGTAATACAATTCTTTTACATCCTCGCCGTGGTTACCTTCATAGTTGCCAAGGCCAAACAGGCGTTCCTTTAAAATGGCGTCTTTTCCATTCCATACAGTAATGGCGAAACACAGATTTTGAAAGAAATCGGAAATACCTGCAATACCATCTTCGCCCCAACGATAGGCACGAAAACGGGCCTGGTCATGGGTAAGATAATTCCAGGCATCGCTATTTGAGCTAAAATCTTCCCTGACAGTTCCCCATTGGCGTTCGCTTAAATACGGTCCCCATTGCTCCAAAGGGATCTTCCTTGTGGAATTAACCGCAAGTCGTTGATGTTCTGCACTCATGATCCGGTTTTAAAATAATTACGCTGGCAAGCGACCGGCGGTAAGCAATAACTGATTAATGGTCTTAAATACCATTATGAAGTTAGGGCATAGGATGCATTTAATAAAAGATTAGGCCACTGATTATTGAAATCAGGGTTTTTAAATAAGGTATTATACTAAAAATCCATTAGCCACCATTTCCTTTTTCTAAATTTAAAAAAGGCTTAATCAGGTCGATGGGCACCGGAAAAATAGTTGTTGAATTATTCTCCGTGGCAATTTCCCGTAGGGTTTGCAGATAGCGCAAGGTAAGCGCACTGGGTTGATCGCTGAGAATGCGGGCCGCATCGGCCAGGCGTTGCGATGCCTGGTATTCGCCTTCGGCAGCAATTACTTTCGATCGCCGCTCGCGTTCTGCTTCTGCCTGTTTGGCCATAGCCCGCTGCATTTCCTGCGGCAGATCAATTTGTTTTACTTCTACGTTAGATACTTTTATTCCCCACGGCTCTGTATGCGTATCAATGATCTGTTGTAGTTTCTGATTTATCTTTTCGCGTTGCGAAAGCAGGTCATCCAGTTCTGATTGTCCCAACACACTGCGTAAAGTTGTTTGTGAAAATTGAGACGTGGCTATGAGATAATTCTCTACTTCTACAATAGCTTTTTGTGGTTGCAACACGCGGAAGTATACCACCGCATTTACTTTTATGGAAACGTTGTCTTCAGTGATGATATCCTGCGGCGGCACATCCATCACTACCGTGCGCAAACTAACTTTTACCATTTTATCAATCACTGGTATTAATATAATAAGACCAGGACCACGTACAGAAATCAATCGCCCTAACCTGAATACAACACCGCGTTCATATTCGCGCAAGATGCGAATGGCGCTTGACAATACAAACACCGCGAACAACAAAATAACAATTGCCGAAGCTGAAATTGGTATAGAGTTCATATGAAACAAGTTTATACTGATGGTTCATTGTATGCTTCTACCTGCAGGGTAAGATTCAAAAATCCTGTTACAATCACTTTTCTTCCTTCGGGAATTAGTCCGGCAGCAGAGATGGCTTTCCATATTTCTCCATGCATACGCACTGTGCCGCCGGGGTTCAATTCACTTAACGACTGACCAATTTCTCCGATCATAGCTTCCAGTCCCATGGCTGGTTTGGCGCGTTGGGCTTTTAAACCCATGCCTACTACAAACAAAAAAAAGAGTGCAGAAATGCCAACCGCCGTTATGATCACCGTCCATGAAAGACCCGCCACTGCTGAAATTCCATTGGTTCGTATGAGCATCATAGAACCAAGTAATAAAGAGATAACCCCACCAATGGCCAGCAGGCCATGGCTTACAATTTTTATCTCAAGCAGAAACAAGATGATTCCAAAAACAATGAGGGCCAGTCCGGCATAGTTCACTGGTAAGGTATGCATGGTGTACAATGCAAGGATCATACAAATACCGCCAATGATGCCAGGGAAAATAGCGCCCGGACTGTACAGTTCAAAGATGAGTCCGTATAAACCCAGCAGGAATAAAATGTATGCAACATTGGGATCGCTTAGGATATTCAGCATTTTTTCGCCCCAACCCATTTCGAGTGATTGTACGGTTGCATGTTGTGTTTGCAAGGTTACGGTACCTGAACTAACGGTAACATTTTTACCGCTGATCTTATTTAGTAATTCCTGTTCGTTTGATGCTATTAAGTTGATGACATTATTTTCCAACGCTTCTGTTTCTGTTAGCGAAACACTGTTGCTTACTGCCTGTACAGCCCAGTTGGCATTGCGTTCGCGTTTTTTTGCAATAGATCTAATAAAAGCCATTGCATCGTTGGTAGCTTTTGCACTCATGATGGTATCCATTTGTCCTTGTGTAGAAACCGGGTGAGCCGCGCCTATATTGGTTCCTGGCGCCATAGCTGCAATGTGTGCGGCCATAGTAATGAACACGCCAGCTGAACCTGCATGCGCACCGCCAGGTGAAACATACACTACAACAGGAATGGGCGATTCCAACATATCACTTACAATAATGCGGGTGCTTTGCAACAAACCACCAGGTGTGTTTAAATGAATGAGCAAACAGACGGCCCGTTCTTTTTGTGCTACGTCAATGGCACGATGAATAAAATCTGCAGTGGCAGGATTTATAGTTGCCTCTAATTTAATGGAGAGTACTTTTTGTGCATACAGAGGCCCGGATATAAATACAAGCAGGAAGCAATATAGTAGAACGCGCCTCATAACCTTCAAATAGCTGCAACATAGCTCTACTGTAATTTACAAAAAATGGCGCGCATCCCCAATTTTATAATTGAGGCTGAAATTATAGAAAACATGTGTGTTTAAAGCATTATAAATGAAACACCCAACCGAGCAGTAAACAGATGGCTACAATAAAAGGAGAGGGGAGTTTTGTAAAACTAAGCATGGCCCAGGTTCCGGCTATAACGACAAGGTTTACGATACTAACGGTATGAAAACCGATCACTGAAACATCGCGCATCATATAAATAGTACCTGCCACCATTATACCTACTACTACGGCATTAATGCCTTCGAGTGCGCGGTATACAATTACATAACGTTGCAGGTTATGCCAAATGGGAAAAAAGAAAAGCACCAATAATGCACTCGGTAAAAAAATAGCAATGGACCCAATTAAGCAACCCAATATTTGCCAGGTAGTGCCTTTGTCTTTCATGGCCGTTCCACCCATAAAAGAGGCGATGGAAAATACAGGTCCGGGCATGGCGCGAACCATACCAGCACCGGTATAAAAATCGTTGCGCTCAATACTGATCACATTTCCTTTTTTATTCAGGTTCTTTCTTATAACCACCGGCGACTTGGGACGTTCAACATACTGTTCATACATCATGGGTATAAGCACCTGTCCGCCGCCAAACACCAAACTTCCGAAACGATAATTATTTTCAAACAGGTTTAACGGTCGGCGATTGGGCCAATCGTTTTTACGGGCCAGTTCACTCACAACCCCGGCCATCAAAAATATGATGGCAAACAACCAGATGTTTCCCCATTTTATTTGTTTAACGGGTTGGGCTTTTTCGGGAATGCGTTTATCACTCAGGTTGGTGACAAACCCGCCGATGACCAGCAGAATGGGAAAGACCCAGGGCGATTTGAAAAGCAGATAAGTGGTGATGCTACTTACCACCATGATGATCCGGGTAATATTATTATGTATCGCAAGCCGGAAAGACCGGGTGGCAGCAAAGGCCAGAAAACCCACAGCCATTGGCTGAATGAATTTGAAAATGCCTTCGCTCATTGCTTTGCTGTCGAAAAATTCGAGCAGGAAAGAAAAGGCGCCCATGAGAATACAGGCCGGGGCAATCCAGATGGCCAGGGTAAGAATGGCCAGCGGAATTCCGCCGCGCTTATATCCAATCAGTGTTAGTACCTGGGTTGAAGAGGCGCCGGGCAGCAGCTGGCAAAAAGAATTGTACTCAAGCAATTCCTGTTCGGTAACATCATGCCGGCGATGCACGAAAGTTTTCATCACCATACCAAAATGACCCTGCGGTCCGCCAAAGGCAGAAACACTATGTAAAAAGACCGCTTTTAAAAAAGGTATATGGCGCAAAAGGATCATTCGCAATTATTCATCATCCAAAAAGCACAAGTTAGGTAATGTGAAACACTTCGACGTCTTATAATAATGGTTTCCAGCGCGATCGGGGTTCAAAATAATTCCAGCACAGGGCAGAGAGTTTCCGCGTGAGCACCCAGGCTTCGTTTGAGTTGTCCCAACTTTGATCTTTCAGATTTTTTGTTTCAACTGAAAATTCAGAGCACCAGACAAAATTCAGGTGATTTCAATCTCTGGTGTAATTGATTTAAAATTGGAAATGTTTCGAAAGAGGGCAAGAAAAAAAAGGGCGGCCTGCTCCTCGACCTAGCTACGCACCGACCTCGAGCTGGTTCTCGA
>CBIMFG010000334.1:0-5655 GCA_966243125.1 uncultured Niastella sp. | reverse complement strand
TTTGAACTGGCCATCCGTTCAACCAACATCAATACCCGCACTTTCAAATGGACAACCGAGTTCAACATTTCACAAAACACCAACCGGATTGAAAAGCTGGCCTCAGATATTACACTGGGCGCCTCTGGCCGCAATATTTCTATTCTGCGGCAAGGATATGCCGTGAATTCATTTCAGTTGTATAAACAATTGTATGTTGATCCGCAAACCGGTAATGCCGTGTACGAAGACCTGACCAAAGAAGGCAACATCACTTCCGCCGATCGACAGATCGTAGGCAATGCACTGCCCCGTTATACCGGTGGCTTTACCAATACTTTCAGCTATAAAGGATTTGACCTGGGCATTTTTTTCTATTTCCAGCAAGGGAACAAGATCATGAACATGAATGATTTCTTCCTGGTGCATGGGAATACCCAGGCTAACATCGGGTTTGTGCCCCGGCAACTGGAACGCTGGCAAAAAACAGGCGACATTACCGACATTCCACGCGTAACTACTTCTACCCTTAATATAGAAGCAAACAACAGCGCTGCCAATAATTATGGCGGTAACGTAGCCAATTTAAGCAGCCGCTACCTGGAAGATGGATCATTCATTCGTTTACGCACGCTCTCGCTTTCCTATACCCTGCCTGCGACAATAGTCAATAAACTAAAGTTCAACAACATCAGGGCGTACATCCAGGGCACCAACCTGATCACCATTACAAAGTATGGTGGCCCCGATCCGGAAGTAAGTTCACAAAGTGGTAACCAAAACACCGCGGGGTACGACTGGGCAACGGTACCACAACCCAAAACAATTCAGATAGGTATAAACCTTGTTTTTTAACGGGAAAAATTACAATATGCAATCACGCTTTAACTCTATTATACTTATTGGCGCATTAACGCTTTTTACTTCCTGCAAAAAGTTTTTGGAAGAAACGCCAAACAATGCCCTGCCAACGAATAAAAGCATTACCGATGCCGCCACTGCGCGGGCAGCTATTATTGGCGCCTATAACTCTGTGCAGGGATACTATTCAGCCAGCTATCCTACATTGGGCACCATTACTGCCGACAATGTGATCTTCAATGGCACGTTGAGCGAGTACCTGCAATTAGACCAGAACGCCATACCAGCAGACAATGTAACAACAGTAGCAGCGTATCAAAATATTTACAAGGCCATCAATTCTGCCAACAGTGTAATAGCGTATGTGCCGGAGGTAACAGATCCGTTGTTGCCTGAGGCAGAAAAGAACAAACTGTTGGGCGAAGCCTATTTCATTCGGGCATTGGGTTATTTTGATCTGGGCCGGGGTTGGGGCGGTGTGCAATTACAATTGCAACCAACCACTAATCTTTCAGCTGCACGGGGAATAAAGCGCAGTACGCTGCAACAGACCTACGACCAGGTATTAAGCGATTTGATAAAGGCAGAAGAATTATTACCCGAAGATAACAGCACGCGTAACAGGGCGCAAAAGAGCACCGCACGCGCGTTGCGGGCACGGTTACATTTATACAGAAAGGAATGGATAGAAGCCGGCAAATACGCCTCGCAGGTAATTGCCAATAATAAGTATGCCCTGGTAACACCTTTTAAAGCATTCTTTACAACGCCATTCGGCACTACCGAGTCAGTATTTGAATTAACCTATTCCGCAAATGATAAAAATTCTTTCTGGAACTTATGGTATCCCAGCTCAGCAGGCGGCCAGTATACCTTAAAACCTTCGGCTTCCTTTGTAACCAAAATAAACGATGCCGCTATTGGTGGAAGCCGCAACAGCATTGTTGCAGGCACTGGCAATAATGTATACGGCGTACTGTATAATACCAGCGCCACCAGCACCGACCCTTCTTATATTATTCGTATTGCAGAACTATACCTGATACGCGCAGAAGCCCGCGCTTGGTCAGAAGACCTGAATGGTGCACTGGCCGATCTGAACAAGATCAGGAACCGGGCAGGCTTACCCAATTCAACCGCTGCCACCAAAGGCGAGCTAATACAGACAATAGAAGATGAGAACAGCATTGAGTTTGCTTTTGAAGCCCACCGCTGGTTCGACCTGGTGCGTACCGAACGGGTAGATGATGTGCTGGGCATCATCAATAAAAACTACTGGGTATTTCCCCTGCCCTATTCCGATATACTATCGGACCCCGACGCAAAACAAAACGATGGCTATTGATACACCCAAACAATTGACGCAAAAAACATTTTTATGAAACTTCGTAATATTATCACGTTCCTATTGTTGCTGCCGGTATTTCCTGCGCTGGCGCAAACCAGTTACTTTTTTCCCAAGGCAACCAGCTTTGACGCCGCCATTCCCTCGCCCTCCACATTTCTGGGGTATGCCATTGGCACCCATTATACCCGGCACGAACAAATTGTTGCCTACTTTCGCGAACTGGCCCGGGTAAGCAACCGCATTCATGTACAAACCATTGGTAAAACCTATGAAGAAAGAGAACAGATCATTGCCACCATAACGGCGCCTGATAACTACAACCGGCTAGAAGAGATCAGACAGGAGCACCTTACGCTTGTTGATCCTGCCAAACCAATTATCAACAGCAAAGCGCCGGTGATCATTCACCTTGGGTATAATGTGCATGGCAATGAATCGTCGAGCGCAGAAGTAAGCATGCTTACCGCCTGGTACCTGGCAGCCAACAACGATCCCGAAACCCTGCAATGGTTACAAGAAGCCGTTGTGTTTATTGATCCCTCCTTAAACCCTGATGGCCGCGACCGGGCTGCCAACTGGTACAACAGCTACAGTTCATTTCCTCCTGTTGCCGACCCGCTTGATAAAGAGCACCAGGAACAATGGCCTGGCGGCAGAACCAATCATTACTTTGCCGATCTGAATCGCGACTGGTTGAACCTGGTGCATGTAGAAAGTCGCAACCGCGTACAGTTCTTTCACCAATGGTATCCCAACGTACAGATAGACTTTCACGAACAGGGTTCCAATGCTACGTATTATTTTGAGCCAACCCCCAAGCGTCATGAAAGCCCTATAGTTCCACAATTTTTGTATGATGAGAATGCGGTGCTGGCAACTTTCCATGCCAAAGCGCTTGATGAGATCGGTTCTTTATATTTCACCAAGGAGAATTACGACAACCTCTCGCCTATTTATGGCAGCACGTATCCAAAATTTTATGGCAGCGTAGCAGCCACCTTTGAAGAAGCCAGTTCCCGCGGACTGGTAACCGAATCAGCCAATGGGTTGCTCACCTTTGCCTTTTCCATTCGCAACCATGTAACCACCAGCTTATCAACCATCAGGGGTTCAGTAGCGGAAAAAGCCAATTTATTCAAGGTGCAGAAGAATTTGTTTAAGCACGCGCTGGAACAAGCCAAAGCCAGCAAAACAAAAGCCTATGTTTTTGGCGATAGCCGCGATGAAAACCTTACGTTGAAATTTTTAAACCTGTTATTGCAACACCACATTCAGGTGTATGAGGTAGACGGTAATACCGTTCAGGATGGTAAGAAGTTTGAAAAGGGAAAAAGTTATCTCGTTCCCGCAGAACAACCCAACTACCTCATTGTTCATTCCCTGTTTGAAGAGAACATTCTTAAAGACAGCATTTATTACGACAATACCGGCTGGAGCGTCATTCATGCCTATGGATTACAATATGCAGCCATCAACAATCCCGCCTTTACAAAAGGAAAACTGGTAACCACACCCATTTCAGAAAAAGGCGAAATCCTGGGCGGACAATCAAGCCTCGCCTACATTGCCACCTATACAGACTTTAATGCCACCAAGGCCCTGTATGCTTTATTACAAAAAGGCGTACTGGTAAAAACAGCTTTCAGGCCTTTTACCATTAATCATTCCGGGGGCGGGACAAACCATTGCAGCCGACAGCTTGTATAGACTTGTGAAATCAATAGCAGAAAATGCCAACATCACCTTTACGGCCGTATCAACTGGTTTTAGTGCAGAAGGCATTGATTTGGGGAGCAGCAATATAAAAGCTATTCGTAAACCCGAAGTGGCGTTGGCATTTGGCCAGGGTGTTACCTCCTCAGAAGCCGGACAGATCTGGTTCCTGCTGAACCAGCACCTGGGATTGCCCGTAGTAAAGCTGGACCTGCAAAATTTTGAACGCGCCTCATTGAAACGTTATAATACCCTGATCTTACCTGGCGGAAATTACAGCGCCTGGAGTAAAGCTACTGTTGACAAAATAAAAGACTGGGTAGCCGAAGGCGGCGTGCTCATTACGTTGCAAAACGCCAGTGCCTGGGCCATCCAAAACGATCTGGTAAAAGAGAAGTTATTAGCCGAAGACAAACCCGAAGGAAAACCCACACCCCGTCCGGTTCAGCAAACCTCATTCGGACAAAGCACTACAGAAAAACCCGAAAGCGAACCGGTAGCCAAAAGCAAGAACAGCCGGCTTGATTACGACGCGCAACAGGATGCGGAAGGCGCCAAACGTATTAATGGCGCTATCTTCACGGCAGACCTTGATACCACCCATCCCATAGCCTTTGGCGTTACCACCCGCAAATTATTTGTAAATAAAAACAGCAATACCTTTTTACAAAGCAGTACCAACAAGTATGCAACCGTTGCGCTGTACGACAGCAAACCATTTGTAAATGGGTATGCCTCCAAAGAAAATATCAAAAAAGTAAGCAACTCAGCAGCCATTCTGTTAAGCAGCAGTGGCAACGGACAGGTTGTGTTGTTTGCCGACGATCCTACTTACCGCAGCTATTGGCTGGGCACTACCCGCTTATTTCTGAACAGTATCTTTTTTGCCAACCTGGTAAGTGGCGGTAGAATTTTTGCGGAAGAAAACGAACACGAGTAACCCTTATAATAGAAATTGTATGTACCGGAATCGACAGACCAAAACTTTACTCTTCATAACAAAGTTCCTGCTGGCTAGCATAGCAGGCTATGCGCAGCAAACCATTCCCATAAATGGCACCATTCGCGAAACGGGCACGCAAAAACCGGTGCCCGGCGTATCGGTAAAAGCAAAAAATGCCAACGTGGGCACCAGTACCAATGAAAATGGTCAGTTCAGTTTAAACGTTCCTCCCAATGATATTTTATTGATCACCGCAATTGGTCATGCCGCGGCTGAACAACCTGTAAACGGAAAACAGTTCATTGAAATAAACATTGCTGCTGCCAGCAATTCGCTGGGCGAAGTGGTGGTGGTTGGTTATGGTGCACAAAGCAAAAAATCGCTGGTAAGTGCAGTGGCCACTATAAAAGCAGATGAGATAAAGAATAAACCTGTAGCCAGCTTTGATCAGCAATTACAGGGGCGGGTGGCCGGTGTGCAGGTAAGCGCCAATACCGGCATTCCCGGCGATGGCATCTTTTTTCGCATCAGGGGTACCACCTCTATCAATGCAGGCAACGATCCGTTGTATGTGGTGGATGGCGTTTTTATCAACAACCAGTCGTTACAAAAAATAACTACCCAGGGGCAGGCCAACAATCCACTGGCAGACCTGAACCCTGCCGATATAGAAACCCTCTCTGTTTTAAAAGATGCCTCTGCCACGGCTATCTACGGCGCCCGGGCAGCCAATGGCGTTATATTGATCACCACCAAACGCGGGCAATACAATACGCAGGCAAAAGTGAATGCCAATGTATATTACGGTTCT
>CBIMFG010000333.1:0-5659 GCA_966243125.1 uncultured Niastella sp. | reverse complement strand
TGCACTTGTTGTACATGATTTTGTTATTGCTAACTGCACCATACATTTCTATAGCACCGCCATCTATCTGGTAATCGTAGCTGTTGCTATAGCATTCCTGTATGATATTCCGGGTTATGGTATTGTTACTACCGCCTACCATAATACCCATGGCGCCAAAATCGTCCCACGCAACATCGGGTGTATTCAGGATCATGCGCAAATTCATGATGGTGCAATCTGTAATGGTATTGTCGCTTCCACCATCAATAGATACGCCGCAGCCCAACTTCGACATGGTAACGTTCTTTACTACATTATGCGATCCATTACCGTTTGGTCCATAGATATAGATGCCATAACCAACATTGGCATTTACATTATGGTTCCACCAGGGAATGTAATCATCAGTTAATTCAAGGCCATCTATCACAATGTAATTGGCCTGGTTTAGCCGGATGATGGTTCTGTCGTAAACGTTTTGTTCGGTGGGATTGGAAATATTGTACTGAAGCTTTGGAGCATTACCTGCTCCGTAACCCATGATCACAATCGGTGCACCGGCGCTGCCCGAGCTGTTGATGGAGAGGGTTCCGGTATACCATTGATCACGTTTTAAGAACAGGGTATCGCCGGGTTTGAAGTAATTGATGTACCATGGTATGTCATTTATAGATCTCCATGGGTCGGTCAATGTTCCTTGGTTTAATCCCCAATTTGAGGGGTCCACATAATAGTTAGTTGCATAGGAATGCAGGGTCGATAGCACTAATAGTGCCATCAGACACAGGGATACTGGTGTTTTCATCGTTTTTCAAAGATTAATCAGGCGCTTAAAAATAATGGTGATCAAAACTAGGTCTTTAAAACACCTAGAAAAACAGCAATATCTGTCGGATAAACAGTTATGCTTATTTTTGTGCAATGGGCAGCATCTATTGTGCCAAATTATCTTTTGAGTAGGTAATTCCCCACATTAAAAATGACAGCACATTGCGTTGATGTTGTTACATCATGTAATAATTTCTTAATACACTTACACGAAAAACCCTTAATAATTTGCAGCTTCAAATAGGTGTTGGATGGACAATTCTTATATTTTAAGATTACATGCCGGGGATGAAGCGTGTTTTGAGGAAGTGTATTACCAGTATAACCAGTTTCTGTATTCTTATTTTTTCAAACGAATACGGTCTGAGCAGGTATGCGAAGACCTTGTGCAGGAAACATTTATCCGCCTGTGGAAGTACAGGTTGCACCTGAATGCGTCTCTTTCTTTCAATATTCAATTGTTCCGGATTGCCAAAACCACGCTGGTTGACGTTGCGAAAAGAACGTCAAAAGCGCCAGTGTCCTACGTTCCCTACAACGAGCTGCCCGAGGTGGAAGCCGAAGACAGCTTTGAGATTTCCCTCGATAAAAAAGAAAAACTCCGGTATTTAATTGCCACCCTTCCCCCCGTAAGAAAGAAAATCATCGATCTTAAGATCAATGGTTATTCCAACAAAGAAATAGCCAGCCAGTTAATGATCACTGTAAAAACGGTTGAAAACAACATCAATTCAGCCTATAAGGAATTGAGAAAGCTTTCGGGTTTAACACCATTGATGTTGCTCGCTTTCTTGCACTAACCTCCAATCTTACCAAATTGTTACCACTAGGTGTTTTTTTTCACTGCTTACGTATTGCCTGATAGATACCTCCCGGAATGAAAATAGACGAACAAGTAATCATGCGTTTTTTCAGCGGCGATTGCAACGAAGAAGAAAAAAAACAAGTGGCCGCTTACCTGGAATCGCATAAGGAAATATTGGATGGCTTTTTTGAAGAAGAAGATTGGATACAATCATTGAACAAATTGCCCAACGTTACTACGCCTTATCACGAAGACGAAATGCTGCAAGCCATACAAGCAAAACTGCATGGCGGAAAGCGAGGGTTATTAAAACATATGCGGCCATTGATGAAATGGTCGGTGGCAGCCTCCTTTACTGTACTGGCAATAGGAGCACTGGTATATTTTATGCAGCCGGCCAATGATAGCCGGTCAGTTGCTTCAACAAATACAATTAATCCGGCTGTTACCGACAGCGTAATATGGACAAACAATTCCAATACAAGCGAAAGCCGGTATTTATCAGATGGATCGCTTGTGCAGTTGGAACCAGGCAGTGTGTTGCGGTATAAAAAAGATTTTGAACCGGGAAAAAGATGGCTGCATCTTGATGGTGAAGCAAAGTTTCAGGTAGCCAAAAATAAGAAACGGCCATTTACGGTTTTCGCAGAAAATGTAAGCACTACAGCTGTGGGAACCATCTTCACAGTAAATAGTAAAAACAAACATAAACGTATTACGGTGAAGTTGGAAGAAGGGAAGGTGTTGGTGCAGGATTTGAACCACCCTGCAAAATCTTTATACCTTTTGCCCGGCGAGTATTGTGCATTTGATGGCAGGGCGTTACAAAAAACAGATTCATTGTACTATGTTATGAAACCGGCTGCCACTTCGGTAGTGCATGATAAAAAGTATTATTTCATTGATAGCACCTGCCAGTTGGATGCATCGCATGTAATATTTAAAAATACAGAACTACCGTCGGTTTTCAAAGCACTGAATAAATTGTATGAAGTAAAGATCGTTTATAAGAACATGCCAGACCAGGTGTTAACGAAATCGCTTTACTCAGGTAGTTTCATGAAAGCAAAAATGAAGGCGGCGGATGTGTTACGTATCGTTTCCTTTATCAACGATCTGAATTGCCAACAGGTTGCTCCTAAAACATACCTTATCAGTTCCAGATAAATTAGTTATTCATTAATAAAAATACTCCGCAATGGAGATGGGAATACTATGCATAAGAGTAAAAACAACAGCACAATGAACAAGGTAATAGGTATGATATGCAGCGGACTATTGATAGGTATTACTGCTACAGCACAATCAAAAGAACCCAATCCAAAAGATCCCTGGGCGCCTACCGCTATCAACAACATGCCGCCGGTTGCCAGCCTTACCAATGGCGTATGGTTAAAAGGCGATCTGCACCTGCACTCACGCCACAGTAAAGAATCATCCAACAATCCTGAATCAAAGATCATAAACTTTTGCAAAACGGTTGGTGTAGATTATATCTGTATCACCGACCACGACACCCATGTTGATGGCGATGTTCCCAACCATACCTGGGCAGATCCGGAGTTTAGATCAGACTCTGTACTGTTGTTGTATGGTGCAGAGTGGACAACCACCCGCGGACATGGCAACGTTTTTTCGGCTCACCCTTATGATCACCAACGATTGTATTTTGTGCGCGATCAGCGCGACGTTGTTATTCAATCCGTAGTAAAAGAACTGGGCATTCATTTATCGGCTAACCATCCCATGGGGCCAAAAGATCATTTCGGCTTTTCTTACGACATGCTCAGCTCTATGGAAGTTTGGAACTCTGCCGTATGGAAGAAAAATGAGAATGCCCTGTTGATCTGGGACGACATGCTTTCTTCAGGTAGAAAGATCACCGGCCGCGGTGGCAGCGATGCGCACCACGGTGTTCCTGAATCGCCCGACAAAGCAACGCCCAACAGCAAACAGGCAACGGCTAATTATGTAGGAACGCCTACTACCTGGGTATTTGCTACCGCACGTACCAGAGAAGCCGTTGTTGATGCGCTTACCAATGGAAGAGTATCTGTAAGCGCCAACCCTTTTGCGCCCCGCGTTGAATTTTATGCCGACCTTGACCAGGATGGCAAAATGGATATGATGATGGGCGACAATACCAAACCTACCGGCAAGCCTGCCAAATTTCGCGTGCAGTTAACCGGTAAAACCGTAGCAGATTCAACCTATACTGTAACCGTAGTAAAGAATGGCAATTCATTCGGCACCTTTAAAACAACCGGTAAAAACCCTATGATCGAATTTACCGATACACCTGCGATCGTAGGCCGCACCTATTACCGGGTTGTGGTAGAAGGGCCATCAACACCTTATCCGCAAGTACCCCTGTCACAATCATTAAGCGGAAACATGGTCGGCCTGTCGAACCCGATCTGTTTCAACTTCGATCCTAACTTTTGATTGCGAGCTAACTAAATAAACAAAATCAGAATCATTTTTTAAAACACTCCGGTACGGAGCAGGGCATCTATTGCCCTAAACGGAACCAAAATTGATAGCTATGCACGTAACACCTAACAAAAAGCGATACACAAACAGGCTATTTTTGTGTCTGTTATTTTGCATTGGTTTTGCCAGCGCCGGTTTGGCCCAGCAAAACAAACTCTCCATCAAAGGTATACTGGTAAACGAAACAGGGGAAATAGTACCAAACGCCACTGTTTATATTGCCAATAAAGACAGCAGCTTTAGCAAACAGGTAAAGGCTGACGATAAAGGGATCTTTTCGTTTTATAACCTGAATCCTGGTGATTATCATATTCGCGTAACATCGGTAGGGTATGCAACTGCTGCCAATAACGATATTCGTTACGATGGCAATAACGTACTCACCTTTACCTTCAATCTGACTTCATTAAGCAACAAATTGAATGAAGTGGTAGTGGTGGGTTATGGTACCGATTCAAAGCGGAATCTTTCCAGTTCTATCACCTCTGTTAGCTCAGAAGATTTTAATAAAGGGGTTTACAGCGACCCGTTGCAAATGTTGCAGGGTAAAGTGGCGGGGTTGAACATTACCCGCAGCGGCGACCCCAACGTAGGTTCTTCCATTGTATTAAAAGGACCTTCCACTTTGCGCGATGGCGCTAACGAACCATTGGTAGTGATAGATGGTGTGCCCGGTGCTGATATCAATTCAGTAGCACCAGGTGATATTGCTTCTATAGATGTATTGAAAGATGCGGCGGCTACTGCCATTTACGGTAACCGCGGCGCCAATGGTATTCTGATGGTGACTACCAAAAAGGCAAAGAAAGGCATGGCGCGCGTAGCCTATGATGGCTATGTGTCTATGGACAAAGTATCGAACCGGATCGAAATGCTCACCGGCGACCAGGTATATGAATTTCTGAAAAATAATGGCCAGTCGCTCTCAGCCAAAGACGACTTACACGCCAATACCGACTGGCAAAAAGAAATACAACGCAGTACGGCCGTTTCACAGAACCACAATATTTCTGTAAGCGGTGGTAATGGCGGTACCTTATATGCGGGTAGTGTAAACTATTTTAAACAGGAAGGTATTTTAAAGAACAGTGGGGTAGACCGTATAACCGGAAGATTATTTTTGGAGCAAACAACCCTGAATAATAATCTGAAACTGGGGTTCCACGTTATAAATGGTGTCAATAATGCTACCATCAATCCGGTTCAGAGTACCATGTTGGCGCAGTCGCTCCGGTATTTGCCAACAGTGCCTGTTTATAATGCCGATGGCAGCTATTTCGAAAACCGTGATCACTCCGGTTATTACAACCCGGTAGCTTTGCAAAACAATGCTTTCGAAAAAACTGAAACCAAAAATCTGATCGGTAGTTTCACTGCTGCTTTAAAATTACCTGCCGGGTTTAGCTATAATTTAAATATCTCCTATAAGAGTACACAAACTGATAGCAACTCATATATCAGTTCTTACCTCAATATGCTGGGATTAGGTGTGGCCATGGCCAGGCAACCCGTTCAACTTATAAGAATAATTCAAAAATTCTGGAAACCTTT
>CBIMFG010000332.1:0-5661 GCA_966243125.1 uncultured Niastella sp. | reverse complement strand
AAAGGTGGATATCGATCCTGAGGCGAAACTAATATCCAGAAAATGAATGCCGGTATAGCAACTGTCTACAGAATTTTCGGAGTAAAATTGATGTTGTAAATAGGATGCCAGGAGTGTGTCAGCAGGTTCAACCGTTTGCTTTTGCTGGGCCAGGGAGGCTAAAGCAATTAAATTCAAAACAAAGAACAAATAAACTTTCATGAAATGTTTTTAAGGGTTATTGGATCGAACACCCTCAATAGCAAAAATGTGGCCATTTTTTGCACCGCGGAACTTTACCTGGTAAATTTACGCGTCAATTTTAAACTCCTGTATAACAATACGCTCGCTTTTCTTTAATGAGCACAAATAACAGGTACATTCAGAATGCAGCTTAACCTCATGTAAGAACCAGCTTTGTTTACGATAATCAACCATATCGTTTACACAACTAAACTCGTTTAAACCGTTTACGATACCTATGCCTGCTGCTTTTAACAACGCTTCTTTTTTTACCCATATTTCATAAAAGCAATTGGTTGAATCGGCTGCAGACTGAATATACTGCTGCTCCTCAGGATGGAAATGCACCATGATCTCCTGGGGTGGCAAACTTTTTCTTTTCTCAATATCAATGCCTACCGTTTCCCCAGTTGTATAAGCAAACACAACAAGATCCCCCGAATGTGAAATATTGAATGCATGCCAGTTATCAATAACCGGCTTATTATTTTCATCCCGCCTCCAGTCTTTTAAACAATCTACAGCCGTAGTTTCAATGATGCTTTCCCGCAACATTAACCGGGAAAGCAGCCTTGCTTTTTGATCTGCGGCATATTTATACCGCATGATCTCTTTACTCATAAAAGACGGCAGCCCTTCAAGATAATATGCAATGCTGTTATCATCAATAATACCAATATTACAGTATTTTACAACGATCATAGCTCCTCCCCTGTTCGTTTCACCGCAGCCTGTCCTGTATACAATGCCAGCCCCGTCAACAATCCGCCGGTTACTCCGGAAACAAGTAAAACCACAAACCCTGGCATCATCATCACCTGACCGAGCTTTTCAAAAACCGATCCGCCAAAGATTATATGATAATACGTATTCACCCCTATCCAAACTACCAGTCCTGATAAAAATCCTATAGAAAATGTGGCTACTTTCCATTTCCGAAGAGTAATGATATAACCAAACAAGGATACAACTATCACAAAACTCCACCACGGCATGCCAGGTATCATCATGACCAGCGGCGCCAGTAGCAGTAAACAACCAAATGCTTTGAGATTATCACCCAATTTCTTTTTCATGCCTTTATTTTTTATCTAATTGCCAGGTACTTTTAGCCTGTTTCTGCGCTTCCCCTATTGACATGAAAAATGTCAGGGGATAATACTTCCCTTTATTCCAATCGTCAATAAAATTATCATAGTACCTGCCGGCAGGGTTACCAGATTGTCCGCCGGGATAAATACCATACGCTTTGGGCCGGTCGCCCAATTCCACGATCATGCGCCACGATGGGCCCCAGTTGCGGCTTACCGCATTGGGCGCTCCCTGTTGCCCGGCAGCCGGAATATTCATTTTGCTGAAGGCTGCCAAATTGGTTAAATGCATCAGGTTTACTTTGTGAAAATCGCCCCAGGTAACTTTTCCCTCGCCGTGTAATTGCTTTACATCCTTAAACGCTGCCATAAAAGCCAGGGTAACAATATCAGCCGCCTCCTCTCTTTTCCTGGTATCCTGAAAATCAAAATAAGCATTAGCGGGTTCGTTCTGTAACATATTCAGCATTACCTCATCTTCGGGCGCCTTTATGTAATACCGGTATACTCTAAGTTCATCCCAGGTATAGCTTCTTATATTCTGCCACCACTGTTCGTACAGCCTCGCTATGTCATTGCCAGCGTCATAACTTCCATTCCATGTCTTCAGCTTTGCGATTGCATTCTTTTGCTCATTGTTCAATGAATCCATCTTCACTTTGGCCAGCAACACGGGTAAAGCAAGGGTAGTAAATGAATTGGTATTATCCAGCTGTATTGCCTTCATGGCCTCCATATCCATCCCCTGCGCGCCGGCCAGCAGTTGTTCTATACGGTTAGCCCGGGTTTCGCTATAATTCCCATTGTAGTAATACTTATAGTTACTATAGGTGGGGCGTTGGTTGGCACTCTGTACATAGTTACAGACAGGATCAACCAGTTGCGGCAAACTATCATCGGGTATATATTGGCTGTAAAGGTGTGCGCTGGTTGTGCCATCGAGGATAAACCGCCCCTGGCCTGGCCACTTTACAGGCATGCTGCCCTGGTGGTTGATGGCAATTGTATTGTCTTTGCACGCAAAGGTGAAATTCTGCAATGGGGTGTGAAAATGCCTGATCGCTGCTTTATATTCCTCAAAGTTCCTGGCCCTGTTCAGTTTAATAAAAGTAAGAAACTCATTGGAAGGACGATGCAGCTCCCATCGCAGCGCCAGATCTACCAGGTCGCTGTCCTGTCCTATAAAATTCCGGTTATAAACAATAGGCCCATGGATGGTACTGTACACCGTATCATAAAAATCGGGCTGGCCCCTGCGTTGAATAATTTCGGTTCTTCTTTGCAGTGGCAGCCAGTTACCATCCAGCTCATATTTTTCATAAGCAGGACTTATCTTTAGTTTATACCAATCCTTTACATCGTCGGCGCCATTGGTGATGCCCCAGGCAATATGCTCATTAAACCCTATGATAATGGCAGGCGTACCCGGTATGGTTACGCCATATACATTCATACCGGGCGCGGTGAGCTGCATTTCCATCCATACGTTGGGCAACGACAGGTTCAGGTGCGGATCATTTGCCAGGATGGGCGCACCCGACTTCGTTTTCTTTCCCGACACCGCCCAGCTATTGCTGCCCAGCCTTGGGTTCCAGGCACTTTTCTCAATTACGGAGTTTTTAGATAAGAATTCATAATTCAGGTAACCGGGCATACCACACTGTTGTAACGCAACGGTATCATCCGGCTTGCGGCTGTTCATGACGGGATTGCTTTTTCCAACATATTCGGGGAACAGTTTGTTGAAACGTGCTGAGCCCAGTGCTACCATCATTTTAGACAGAAAAAGATCTTCCTCATAACCGGTCATCCTGTTGGCCATATTCTTCATAATGAGCACACTTTTTAAATTCGTCCATGGCTCAGGCGCATAGTCGAGCAACTTGTATTCAAACGGGATGTCGCGGTCATTCAATTGTTGGATATAAGCGTTTATACCTTTGGTATATGCATTCAATGCTGCGTTTGCTTCGGGGTCGGCGAGAATAAGGTCAAGTGAACGTTTGGCAGCTTCCAGAATGCCCAACCTGCGCTGGTTACGGTCATACTCCAGGTACTGCTTCGATCCAAAGATCTCCGACAAACGTCCTGCTGCGGCATAGCTGCCAAAGTCCATTTGCCACAACCGGAAAGCAGCGGTTACATAGCCCTGGGCAAAATAAATATCATCGCTATTCTGTGCATATACATGCGGCACCATTCGTTCATCAAAAAAAACCTGCACCGGCGCTTTCAATCCACGCTCCGGTATGCTCAACTGCTTTGCCTGCAATTTGCCGTCGTTCTCATTTTGCACCGCCCCTGTAAAGGGATTCAGCAGCTTACCCAGTGGCGGAATTGTAAACAGCGGCTTTGATAAGGCACTTATCAGAATGATCAATGCAATGAGGGGGAACAAAAAACCCAGGTTAATCTTTTTCATTTGGATGCTCAATAGTTAAGGTAATGGCGCGGGGTGGGTACCCCCTGGTAAAAGGCGTTGATAATGCCAGCAACCCGGCTGGCATGCGGATAAATAAAAAAATGATTCCCTTCCAAGATGGCCGACTGAAAATAACCGGTTGTGTATCTTCTCCAGTTATCGATCTCTGATGCCTTTTCTTCTTCATCGCCCATGAGTGCGTAGATGGGGGCTTGTACAGGCGGCTCATTTTCCAGTTCATTCAATTCTACGATCTTGAAATCGGCCCTTAAAACAGGTTCAAAGAAATTAAACAGTTCTTCATGTTCCAGCAGCTGCGGCGGCAAGCCCCCCAGCATCTTCAGCTCTTCAATAAATTCCGCACGGTCCAACAGATACCGCAGTTTCCTATTCTCAGCCTGCACACCCGGGCCGGCATTGCCGCTAACAATAATACAAGCGGGATGCCTGCCTGCCTGTTCGAGCATATTGGCTACGCGTAATGTTAAGTAAGCGCCCATGCTGTGACCGTATATTAAAAACGAAGGACCGGTAAGGTGAGCCATCAACTGTTGGTACAGATCTTTAGCCGCTTCCTCAAAATCGTCCAGCAAGGGTTCGTTCATTCGTTTACCCCTTCCGGGTAATTCCAGGGCTATCACTTCATAATCTGGCAACAGCGGTGTCAGAAACCGAAAGGAATAGCAGTTTCCACCGGCAAAGTGAAATAAGAATAATTGTGGCTTTTTCATGTTCAGTTAATACTGTTTCATTGGTATTCATGTACACTTTCAGGAATCAGTTTTCCATACTCCATTTTATACAGTTTGTCGGCACAATGATAATATCTGTCGTCGTGGGTAATGGCAATGATGGTGATGCCTTCCTCTTTTAAAACAGGAATGATCTCTGTATAAAACTTTTTTCTGAAATAAGGGTCCTGATCGGCAGCCCATTCATCGAGCACCAGCACCGGTTTATTCTCCAGCAACGCGGCAATAAGCGCGAGTCGTTTGCGCTGGCCGGTTGAAAGCTCGGTAGTAGAAAAAACGCCATTCTGTAAGCTTACTTTTTCTTCCAGTTCAAACAGGTGAAGAAAATAATGCCATCTGTCCATATTCACCTTATCAATACCCAGCAACTCATTGAACAGGTAAAAATCGCTGAATACCACCGCAAACAGGGATTTGTATTCAGGATACAAATCGTTTTCTATGGTTATGTTGTTACACCTGATTTCCCCGCCGGTGCGAATATGCAGGCCAAGCAAGGTGTGCACGAATGTTGTTTTGCCGCTTCCATTACCGCCATAAATAAAGATCACATCGCCCTTTTGTATGTTAAGGTCTATAGGTCCAATACTGAATGAATTATCCGCAGTACTATAATGATACACCAGGTTACTGACAGTTATCTGCTCAAGATCTTTCTTACATACAAGGGGCGGGCCTGCCACCAGCGGACGATCTTCTTTTTCCAGCTTATCTTTCAGATCGAGCAGCCGGCCTGCTGCTATTTTTGCCCGTACCAGCACTGGCATCAGTACCATAATAGTATTAATGGCGCCCAACAGATACAATAAGGTAAAAACAAAAGTGACGGTATATTTTACTTCTATTTTCAAGGCCGTATTCAAATAGATCAGGATGGCGGCAATAAGTGTATAGAACATGGTATAGCCGGTGATCTGATTGTTGAGGAAACCAATGTAGGCCTTTGTATTGTTCTTATAAGCCTTTTCAGCAACGGGTATCACCTGTTGCTCATAGAGGCTTTTGCCTTTGCGGGCGTCCATAAACAGCTCCTTGAACCCATCCAGTATAGCGTTAAAACTCGCCTGAAAATTATTTTCCAGCGTTCGCGCCGTTTGAAAGTTCTTTATATTCACACTGGCCCTTAACCGGTAAATGGCAATACCACTGAACGCCACCAGCAGGGTAATACCAA
>CBIMFG010000331.1:0-5681 GCA_966243125.1 uncultured Niastella sp. | reverse complement strand
CAACCAGCCACAGGTAGCTATTCTGGCAACCGGTACCATCAAAAAAAGACCGGTGGTAATTGAAACTGAACAAGGTGATTTTATTGCCATCCGCCATATGATGTACCTGTCGCTGTCATACGATCATCGCGTAATCGATGGTGCATTGGGTTCTACATTCCTGAATGCAGTAGCCAAGGAACTGGAGAATTTTTCAGCCGAAAGAACAATTTAATAATTGATTATAAACGCATAAAAGCGATGCCACGACTTACAGGACGTGGCATCGCTTTTTTATATATAATAAGTCTTAAAAGCGTACGTTAGAGTAAAAAGACCTGCACTGATTTATATACTATTTAACGCAAAATAATTAAACCATCCCTTTCGCTCATCGTCTTTTTTTTGTAAATTGATAGTAACGACAAACCCACCTGTTTGCCAGTGGAACTATCGATTTAGAATGGCTCTTTTTCTAAAACCTAAACGTGATCATATGAAGACGCTTTCAGAAACATGGTTTGCCGAAGGCTATATTGATTTCGAGTTAAAGAAGTATACACTCCTCGCCTATCTGCAACAGGTTAATCAATACTTCACTGAATCAAAATTGTATCCACAATTATCTGATGTGATCTTTCATTACAATAACCTGCAGGCATTAAAGGAAAACAAAAAATTCTTACAGGAACAATTCCCCAAAAAATTAACCGGGGTACAAATAGAAAAATTGCAACTGCTGTATGAACAGATCATTGAGGATGATGAACTGATGCAGGAGTTGGAAGAGATCATTACTTTTTCGGCCGATAAACTAAAAACAGCCATCAGCAGCGGTACCGAGATCTATGAGTTTGTTGAGGACAAGCTGAATATATTTCCTGTGGGCCTGGTGCCGCTTGATACCAATGAAGGCTATTTCTTTTTAAGCGAAGGCACTTATCGTAATACACTTGTATATCAATACCGCCTGAGCTTTTTTGAAAAGCACGATGAAAAGTACCGCGCCATCAGAACGGAGTATGTAAGTGAATGGGAACGGAACATAGTGAACACCTATGAGAATATTAAAGCGGAGTTATTACGCAACAACCGGGATCTTCCTAACCCGGCGGTATATTCTATTGAAACAGAGTTAACGCTTCCTATTTCGGAGACGTTGTTGCCGGTTGCCAAGCGGAGTTTGGTAAGATATATTTCTAAGGCAGCTTAAATAATATCGAATATTGAACCGGTGAATGTCCAATATTGAAGTAAATACAATTTCTGCCTTTCACTTCAACATTCAATATTGGACATTCAACATTCAATATTTTAGAATCCTTTCTTCTCCTCCAACTCAATCCCCCAATCAACACCCTTCGAAGTTGCCGGTACGCCCTCCGCCAACCAATGCGGCTCCGGTGCTCCTTTCAAAAAGTGATCGAAGTATTGAGACAGGCGAATACTCAGGTCCTTACGGTTTCTTCTTTCAACCAGGTTATGGTCTTCGCCATTGTATTGTAACATCCACACCTTTTTACCCAGGCGGCGCAAGGCCGTAAAGTATTCAATACCCTGGTACCAGGGCACCGCGCCATCAGCATCGTTATGGGTTATTAACAAAGGCGTTTTTACTTTATCTGCATTGAACAAGTGAGAGTTTTTGATGTACAGATCAGGACGTTGCCACAGGGTAGCAACGATACGGCTTTGTGTACGCTCGTATTGGAACTGCCGGTTCACCCCTGTTCCCCAACGAATACCACCATATGCACTGGTCATGTTCGATACAGGTGCACCGGCCTCGGCTGCTGCAAACATATTTGTTCGCGTAACTAAATAAGCCACCTGATAACCGCCCCAGCTTTGTCCCTGAATGGCCATTTTGGTTGAATCAACCCACGGCATTTTGGTAAAATACTTTGCAGCTGAAACTACCGAGTTATACGCGCTTTCGCCAGGTTCGCCTTTTTTATAATGGATATCAGGCACAAACACCAGATACCCATTGCTTACAAAAAGCGGAATATTGATGGTGGAAGCACTGGGCGCCGGTTGGCGATAGTTATACAGGTCATCGGAATATTTTTCATAGAAGTAAAGGATCATAGGATACTTCTTCGTGGCTTCAAAATTTTCGGGTTTAAATAACAATCCTTCCGATTGTTTACCATCAAACATCTTCCATTTAACCAGCTCACACGTAAACCAGTTATATTCCTTTTGCTGGGGGTTACTGGCGTATAAGGCCGTTTCCACTAATGAGTCTGCAAAGTGGGCACTTACCACAACAGGCGATTGATCAAAGCTTTCTTTGGTATAAATATATTCATCGCTATCCTTCGCCTTTATTACCTGCAACCCAATCTGGAATTTACCACTAATGCTGTGACTGGGAAAGAAGGGGTCCCTGGTATAATGCAGCATCAATCCGTTTTCTTTGGTCACTTCATTAAATGTTCTAAAAGCAATTGCCTGCGTATCACTGATAAATTTGTCGCCTTTATCAAATGGCGTATACCGGTAAATGATCTTATGCACCCTGCCATAGCCATTGGTGATGTTTATCTGCGCTTTTTTTCCCTCCGGATCGCATTGCCATACATCATACTTATCGTATACATACACATACTTATCATTGTCGTGCCAGGTCATAATACCATGCGCCGGCGGATCATCAGGATGATCATCCTCCTCATCATACAAAGGCACTTTAATGTTTTTGGTGATGTTGGTAATGGCGCCGGTATTTACATTGTAAGTGAAATAGTGCTTTTGCGTACCATCATACCACATCACATATTTGCCACCGGGCGAAATAGTAAACAACGCGCGTTGCTTTTCTTTTACCAGTTTACGGCTGCCATCGATGGTTGAAATGATATAAGCCGTTGTTTTTACAAACCCCTGCCACTGAGCCTCTACCCGATTGCCTTTTGTGGTTGTGGCTAATACGTAATCAGCATTGCTATCATCAGGTATGGTAATGTTTTCTGAACTGTCTGAACCTAGCTGAATCACTTTATCCTCATTGCCATTCAGCACCGCTTTATAACTTCTTTGTAATTCCATATTCAACTGCACCAGCTGTTGTGGTTGCAGGTAATCGTCGTTGTAATGCCAAATGTCGAGCCGCGCAGTTTCAAAATCTACCAGCGTAGTGTCTTTGGGTTTGCGAACAGGCATCAGTCCAAAGAACAACTTCTGTCCGTTCTTGCTGAACTCAGGCAGGGATGTTTCGCTGAGGGTCAAGCCATTTCTTACACCGGTTGTTTTTCTGTCAACCCGCATGCGGGCGCTGTCCATTCCTGTGCGGTAGTAATATAATTTGTAGAACTTCTGCAAAGCTTTGGTGCTGCTGTCGCGTTCGGCAATAAATGCCAGTTGATCGCCCGCATCGTCCAATGCAAAGCTTTTGGCGTTGTTGAACCCGCGAAAGATGGTATCTGCTTTCGCACTCGTTGTATTATACCATACTATAGCCGCTTTTTTCAACGTATCGGCATTACTGCCACTGGTTTCTATAACGAAGGCGGTACCGGCCTTGCTGAAGTAATAATCGTTTACCAGGGGGAATCTCTTTTCTTCCCCGGTATATAAATTCCGCAGTACCAGCTCAGTACCTTCTTCAACCGGCTCGCCCGGTTTTGGTTTGAGGGCTGCCTTTGCTTTTAAGGTAGCCAGTCCTTTTGTTTTTGCTTCGTTGGCTTTGTTGCGCAAGCTATCGACTACCCGCGCCAGGCTGTCGGCCATGCGCAGCAAACTATTCAGTTGGGTAGTTGAGTCAGGTTGTGCCACTACAGGCGGTACCGGCAGGACTTTCTCCTGCAAATATGCCAGCCATTGACCAGTACCCTTCTCAGGCGTTTTAACTGATTTTATGCGCGCAATTCGGTGCACGCTGTCCTTACCCACCTCTACAATAGCCAGGCTGTCCTTAGGCATATCATCGGGCTTTTTCTTTTTGATGCGCCCTTCGCGTGTTGCGGCAAAATGCGGTTTTATTTTACAGATCACAAAGCGGCTGTCGCCGGTGATCTCAGCAGCATAACCGCGGGGAATTTCTTTTTTCCAGGAATTATCTGTTGCCTGAATAATCAGCGTGGCATCGCCTTCCTGGGGAGTAATGGTATATACCACCCATTTGCCATTATTACTTATGTAACGCTCATTAATGCTTTGCCAGCCATCGTATACGGCATGTGTAAGGGGTTTCTTTTGTGCTACAGCGGGTACGCCTGCCAGCACCCAAAGGGTAATACAGAGTAAGTTTCTCATTAGCTGTTCTGGTTAAAAAATAAAAATAATACAAACCCCGCTTATCCGGTAACCGTTCATATATAAGAAAAAGGCCACCCGCAGGCAGCCTTTACAGGAACATTATTTTATACAGTATATTATTTGCGGCGGTAAACCTCTTCACTGCCAGAATCAAGCGCCCAGCAACCAGATGCCATATATAGTTTATTATCTTCTACATAGTAATATATTTTAAAAAGCGGGCTTACGCGGGGCGACGTAATATTTGAATTGGCAAAACGGTTCTGGTATTTACCATTTGGACCTGCCTGGCAAGTGTACGGCACTGTAACCGTATCCTTATAAGCCGCGTAGTTTCCCTGTTCAGTAACAGCTCCATCTTTATAATAAGCATAAGAGTCGTCTTTAATTTTCAGCAGGTTACCATTACCTTCTTCATAAGTTGTTAATGGCATCATAGATGATCTTGCTGATTCCAGCTCCCACGTACCTTTTAATTCAGTAGGATCAACCGGTTCACTCTTATTCTTTTTACAGGCAAACAGTGTGCTTGTCAGCAATGTAATTATTAAAAAACGGCAGGACGTTTTCATGTGCTTATGCTTTTACCTTCTGACATACGATTAGGCGCCAGCGTTGCTTCCTTATTTTCGCCTTATGCTTTTTTTCTGTTTTTATATACCATCCAGGTATGTAAAGCAACTGACAACAGGATTAAAAATAATCCGATGTAAAATGAGCTTGATAAGTATTTATCTTCCCGAAACAAGAGGAATGCCAATGCTATGCCATACAACGGTTCCAGGTTATACGTAAGATTCACTGTAAATGCAGAGATCTTTTTCAATGCATTCATGGCTAAATTAAATGCCCATACTGTACAAAACAAGGCTAACACCAATAGCCAACCGGCATCTGATAAAGTGGGTGTCAAATGACCTGCCGGTACAAAATGCAAATAAAATGGTAACAATATAGTAAGAAATAAAAAGCCGCCGTTTAACTGATACAATGTAACTGTTTCGGGTTTGTAGCGCTGTACCAGCATGCCGTTAAATATCGTGAACAAACTGGCCAGTAATGCAGAGATCAATCCCACTATGATGCCTGTCTTATACTGTGGATCAAAATGAAAAATAAGAGAAATGCCTGCAATTACCAGTAACCCCAACAGCAATTCAATTTTATTAAATGGTTTGCGGGTAATGAGTGGTTCCAGCAGAGCGGTAAAAAAACCTAAGGCTGAAAAACAAACCAGCGCTACCGATATATTGGCATACTTGATGCTGGCATAAAAGCTTACCCAATGCAAGGCTACAATAACACCAACGCCGGTTATGCGCGCCATGCCAGCCAGTGAAATTTTTCGCCCGTTCCGTTTTACTAAATGTATTATCCAAAGGGCTAACACGGTTATCAATAACCGGTACCACACCAGCAGGGCTTCATTTAAAGTAATG
>CBIMFG010000330.1:0-5688 GCA_966243125.1 uncultured Niastella sp. | reverse complement strand
CAGGACCCATACATATTGAACCCCAGCAGCACAGGTGGTGAATTGTATTTTAACCTGGGTAACATCTCCGAGGATGTTTTAAAAGATGGCAAACGCTTTTTTGAAAATGGCATCAGCGGTGCAGTTACCGAAGCGCGGGAAGATACAGCCACCCGTTGGGGTAAGGTTCCGGCCAACCCTATTCAGGTAACACAGGCATTTAGTAACGACCCCGGCGACCGTCCCTTGCAGGATGCCGGTTTTGATGGTTTGGTTGATGATGCAGAGCGTATAAAATTCCAGGGTTACTTAAACCAGTTGCAAAACGTTGGTGGCGCCGCTTTCCAAAATGCGCAGAACGACCCTGCCAGCGATGACTACATCAACTACCGCAATTCACAATTCACCGCAAACGATGGTATTCTTATCCGTTATAAGAACATCAACAACCCGCAAGGCAACTCACCCGTTGCCAGCAGCGGCGATAAATTTGTAAGCGCCTTTACGCTGTATCCCGATCAGGAAGAATTCAACCGCGACAATACGCTGAATGAACTGGAAGAATTTTTCCAATATAAGGTAGAACTGAAACCAGGTAATTTACATGTAGGCGCCAACTACATTACTGATAGCGTTACCGTGCCTGCTACCAGCACGCACCCGCTTGAGAACTGGTACCTGTTCCGCATCCCCATCAAACAATACGATAAGAAAATTGGTAACATTCCCGACTTCAAGTCTATCCGTTTTATTCGTATGTTCCTCACCGGATTTGCCGATTCAGTAGTACTGCGTTTTGGTAAACTGGAACTGGTACGTAACCAATGGCGCCAGTTCAACTACCTGCTGGATACTACCAGCCAATATGTACCCATTCCCGGCAATACACCAACTACCGTGAAACAGCTGGCCGTGAATGTGGAAGAAAATGCATCCAGATACCCTGTTAACTATAAAACGCCTCCTGGCGTAGTTCGTCAGCAACAATTAAGCAACAACAACGTAAACCTGTTGCAGAACGAACAATCATTGAGCTTACAGGTTTGTAACCTGGTTAAAGGCGATGCAAGAGGGGTGTTCAAAACCCTGTCCCTCGACCTTCGTCAGTACAAACAGTTGCAGATGTATGTACACGCCGAGTCGGTTAAAAGCGCCGGCGATATTAAAAACGGCGAGCTGTATGCCATTATCCGTTTGGGTAACGACCTTATCAGTAACTTCTATGAAATAAAGGTGCCCCTTGATATTACGCCATGGGGAACTACTGATGATGAACTGATTTGGCCAATTGCCAACCAGCTCGATCTGGCGCTTGACAGATTGACCGCTTTAAAAGTATCACGCAACAACAGCGGTAACTCCTTTAAATATTACCAGGAAACTGATGCCGACGGCAAACAGTTTGCGATATTGGGTAACCCTAACCTGGGTCAAATACAGTCATTCTTTATTGGGGTGCAAAACCCTAATCGCCAGGATGCCTGTACCGAAGTATGGTTCAATGAGCTTCGGTTATCTGGTTTGGATGAACATGGCGCCTGGGCTGCCACCGGCCGTTTAGATATAAAGCTGGCCGACCTGGGTACTATCTACATTGCAGGTAGCACCCATACAGCAGGCTGGGGAACGCTGGAACAACGGGTAAACGAACGCTCACGCGAAGCCTATACCCAATTAGACGTGGCCACCACTCTGGAGCTGGGCAAACTGTTGCCAGCCAAAGCAGGCATCTCCATTCCGGTGTACGCCAGCTATCAAAAAACAGTTACCACACCTGAATATGATCCATACGACCTGGATTTAAAACTGAAAGACAAACTCAATGCTGCATCAGCCGCGCAAAAAGACTCTATACGCAACGACGCCATCGATGTAAAAACCATTAAAACGGTAAACTTCACCAATGTGAAGAAGATGAATACCAATGGTAAAAAACCACAGATCTGGAGCATCGAGAACTTCGACGTAAGTTATTCTTATTATAAAGAAGAACAGCACAACCCGCTCATTGAAAGCAATGAAGTAACACGGCACCGTGCGGGCCTGGGTTATAACTATACCTCTACCCCCAAATACTGGGAGCCGGTGAAGAGTATTATCAAAACCAGATCGCCCTGGGTAGCTGCGGTAAAAGACTTTAACCTAAACCCGCTGCCTACCCTGCTTGGGTTCAGGGCCGATGTGAACCGCCAGATGGGCATTTATCGCCCACGCGCAGTAGGTACGCCTAAAAATCTGATACCTGAAACTTATGACAAGTACTTCACCTTTGACCGTACTTATAATTTACGTTGGGACTTTACCCGTTCACTGAACCTCGATTTCACCGCGTTGAACCGCGCCTGGGTTGATGAGGACAGCGGACGCCTGGATGAAGCAGAGAAAAAACGGATGTGGGATAAATTCTGGAAAGGTGGCCGTACCATTGAATACAACCACAAAGCAACGGTATCGTATACCCTGCCTACCAGCAAACTGCCCTTCCTTGACTGGACAACCATTCGGGCTGGTTACACCGCTACCTATGATTGGCTGGCCGCCTCGCAGCTGGCCCGCGAACTGGGTAACACCCTTTCGAACACCCAAAGCAAAAACCTGACGGCCGAACTGGACTTTACCCGGTTGTACGCCAAATCACGATTATTGCGAACCTTTGATGAAGATGCGCCGCCCCCACCACCGCCACCGCCGGGTATGGGCGATAAAAAAACCGATTCAACTGCTAAAAAGAAACGGGATAAGAATGCACCATTGGAGTTAAGTGGCGCCGCGCGATTCGGTGGCCGCCTGCTTACCATGTTAAAACGGGTGAACGTTCAATACTCTGAAAATGCCACCTCAACCATTTATGGTTATACCGATAGCACCCACGTACTGGGTATGAACTTTAAATCAATGGCTCCGGGGCTTGGTTTCATTTTCGGTAAACAGCCCGATACCAACTTCGTGAACATGATGGCGCAAAAAGGCTGGCTGAGCGCCGATTCAAATTTCAACTATCAGAACCGGCAGGATTATCAACAAAAGCTAACTATAACGGCCTCGTTGATCCCTGTTCGTGACCTGACCATTGATCTTACGCTGGATAAAACATTTGGTAAAATGTACAGTGAACTGTACAAAGACACTACCGGTAGCGGCAATAATTTTGCCCGGTTAAACCCGTACACATCCGGTAGCTTTAGTGTAAGTTACATTGCATTAAAAACCATGTTCACGCCGGTTAAACCCAATGAGGTAACAACAACCTTCCTGAAGTTCCAGGATTACCGCCTGGCGCTGTCGCAACGGTTGGCTGAACAAAACCCGCACTCCAATAAAACCCAAACTGCCGATGGCTATTACGTTGGTTATGGCCGTTATGCGCAGGATGTATTGATACCGGCATTTCTGGCAGCCTATACCGGTAAATCACCTAATGATGTTCCGTTGATAAAACAGGATAATCCGAATATTAAGTCGAATCCGTTCTCTGGTATTTTACCACGCCCCAACTGGCGGCTTACTTATAACGGGTTAAACAGGATACCCGGAATGGAAAAGATTTTCACCAACTTCACCATTACGCATGGGTATACAGGTACGCTGAGTATGAACAGCTTCACCTCTGCCCTGTTCTATCAGGATTCAGGCCGCCTCGGTTTCCCTTCGTTTATTGATACGCTTACTGGTAACTACATTCCTTACTTCCTGGTACCAAACATCTCCATCAGCGAGCAGTTTGTACCATTAATAGATGTGGATATGCAGTTCACCAACCAGCTCACCGCGCGGTTTGAATATAAGAAGTCAAGAACGGTAAGTTTGAGTTTGGTCGACTTTCAGTTGAGTGAAAACCGTTCAACGGAGTTTACCATTGGTGCGGGCTATAGAAAGCGGGGCGCTTTCTCCTGGATCAAGTTTAAAGGCAAACCGCTGCAGAACGACGCCAGCTTCAGATTGGATGTTGGTTTGCGCGACGACATTACCGCCAACAGCCGGTTAGATCAGGACCAGGCCTTACCAACCAACGGACAAAAAGTGATCACCATTAACCCAACTATAGATTATGTGATCAGCAACCGGGTTAATCTGAAATTATACTTTGAGCAACGCCGGGTTGAACCGAAGATCTCTACCTCACCGCCCATCACCACTACAAGGGCTGGTTTACAGTTAAGAATATCACTGGCACAATAATACGCTGAAGGCTGAACGCAAAAAGCCCCCGATGATCATCGGGGGCTTTTTTTATAAAGGTGATTTGCGTTTGCCGTTATTTCTTTGCTGTTGGTTCCGGTTTCTTCATCAGCATCACATAACCACAGAGCGTCTTTTTCTTTTTATTTACCTGCAATGGTTTTATCATGTGGTATTCGCTGAACTGTGGCGTATAAGTATAACTGATAATATTACCATCCACATCGCCCCATTGGTTTTTCTTGTATACCACCTGGCGTTCATTGAAGTCGAACATTCGCACTTCATACAACTTTGAACTGGGGTCGCCAATGAAAACAAACTGGTAAATTGTACCTCCCGTCATAGGTAAAACCACGGGCATTTCATACTCGCTTTCCATTTGAATGGAAGCTTCGCGTAATAGTACATATCCCTGTTCAGTGCTGGCTTTTTTTATACTGTCAACAGCGTGCTGATAAGGATTGCCTTCACAATTTTGAAGTTTGATTACATCTTGGGCCCGTAACGCCGGGGAAAATAGTAGTGAAAAACATGCAATAATGCATGCGCATAGAGGGTTGCACATAGTTAATGGCTTTTATGCAGGATTTTGGAAATTTGTCGCAGTATAAAACTACACAAATTGGCGGCTCCTGCAAGTAGTTTTGCTAAGATTTCACATATTCTAAATGAACTATGTATTCAGGAGCCAGAAAATACCCATTCAGGCCTAGCAGTTGCTAAAGGAAAACTACTAAACACACGAAAAGTATTTTAACACGAAGAATTACCGATGCAGGTAAAAAGAATTTGCCTGTGCTGTACAGGTTAGCACCAGATCATTAATACATACATGCGGTGGTAGAGTGGCAGAATAATATACAACGTCAGCTACGTCATTAGCGGTAAGAGGTTGATAGCCTTCATATATTTTGTCAGCAGCTTCTGCGTTGCCTTTGAAACGCACCATTGAAAATTCTGTTTCAGCAGCGCCGGGATGAATGCCGGTAACTTTTATTTTATGCCTCAGCAAATCAACCCGCATTGACTGTGAAAGCGCATCGAGTGCGTATTTAGAAGCGCAATATCCATTTCCCCGTTCATATACTTCCTTCCCAGCTATGGATCCCATGTTAATAATATGGCCTTGCTTTCTTTCTATCATTCCGGGCACCACAGCTTTTGTCACATACATCACGCCTTTTACATTGGTATCGAGCATGATCTCCCAGTCTTCAGTGTCAGCATCTTCAAAATAATCACGTCCCAACGCCAATCCTGCATTGTTGATGAGGATATCTATTGTAACAAAATCACTCGGTAATTGTTTAATGGCAGCAAAAACAGCTTCACGGTCGCGCACATCAAATTCCAGGGAATGAACAGGCACCTTATAAGTTTGTGCCAATTGTTTTTCCAGATCAGCAAGGCGGTCGGCCCGGCGGCCGGTAATAATTATTCTGTAATTGTTGGCAGCGAATTTTTCAGCCATTGCTTTACCAAAACCAGATGTAGCGCCGGTGATGAGTACTGTTTTCATGCGAGGAG
>CBIMFG010000329.1:0-5692 GCA_966243125.1 uncultured Niastella sp. | reverse complement strand
AAATGACCACATCGTTTAGTTTTCCGAAAGGCATCATGTAATAAAATGATACCGTGCCTTTGCTATTGGGGGCTATTTTTCCGGGATTGGTAAAGTACAAGCCATCCTTGTTATCCCTGGGAATAAATTTAAGATCAATGGGTACGCTTCCATTATTGGCAAATGGCAACTCCAGCTTTTTTGTATTACCCGCCTGCACATAGCCAAACGCCAGTACTTTAAACCGCAGGTACAGGTTGCTGCCGAAATTATAGGGATATTCTTCTTCAACCGGATGTTCGCCCGCAATGATGTTCCCTTCTACCCACACATGATTGTACCGCGTTCCGTTTTCACTGAAGATGATAATCTCTTTTGAAAAAAAACCACTTTTATAACCGGGATCGAATGTAATGGTAAGCGCCGTTTTTTCACCGGGCTTAACCGGCCCCTTCCGCAACACGTTGCCTACGCAGGAGCAACCGGTATTTACATCGCTTACCGTTACCGGTTTTTTACCGGTATTACTGAAGTAAAATGTGTGAGATATCTTACCATCCTTTTCACGAATAGTACCGAAGTTAAATACACGTTCTTCAAACACCAGGTTACGAGACAATTCCTGGGCAATTAATGGGTTGGACAAACCACAAACAACACACAAAAAGATAAGATACCTCACCATTTTAAACTCCTGTTTTATTTAGCATATACATCCAGCTCAGCCAAACGCCCGTTTTGCGTACTGGCTGTTGTTGCATAAGATACATTCAGTCTTAAATACCTTGCCGGTATGGCTTTGTAAAATACAACATAGGTATAGCCCGAGGCGTAAGTAAGGTTTGCTTTTACACCTGTACCCACCACTTTGTAATTAATGCCATCATCACTAACCCATACATCTATCTGTGATGGCGAAACGGAACTGGTAGTGGTTGAATACAACCTAAAGGCCGTTACATTTTTTGATGACTGCATATCAAGGTCAACCAGTACCGGCCCGGTAGGAATGGTATACCTCGACAAAGAAGTGGTACTGCCATCCAGAATGCTTCCTACCTGTGCAGTGGGTGTTGGGTTAAGGGTAGCAGCCCAGGTGGTTTTTGTTTGTAAGGTGCCGGTTATATCGGCCGTAGTGCCCAGGTATTTGATCTGACGCAGTTCTATATTCAGTACTACATATACCACTTTAACAGCGGTATCAGCAGAAAGCTTTCCAACCGCAGCATCTGATACCGAGGTCAGCTTTATAGGCGCCATATACGACGGCAGCGTCAGCTTTTTAAAATCGGCCGGGTTCACTATAATCGAAATAGAATCTATAGAAGTGGTTTGTCCGGCAGCTATTCTGGCCGATAGGCCTTGTGTATTTAAATAACCAGCAGGCAACTCCACATAACTGGTACCATGCGCGGCATTATAAACAGCTACCAGCGAATTGTCGAGCTCGGCGGCAACTGTAACATCGTTGTTCACCGGCTTTGATGCAAACACGGGAATTTTTATAGTGGAAGGAACGCCGTTTGAAAGGTTCACCCAACCATCAGCATTTACATCAGGAATATTTAATACCGGAAAGCTCACCGAGTTGGCAGGCATATTACCGGTGTTGGTATTGTTGGTAAAGATCACCGTATCGGGACTGCCTTTTTTATCGGCTGTGTCTTCATCCTTTTTACAGGAGAACGCTGCCGTCATCAACAGGCACCCTATCAAATATTTTGGTTGTAGCATATGTCAGTTTTTGAGTGGGTGAATGATTATTGGCTGCACTTGTTAAGGGCATCACTGGTCCAGGTTACAAACGATGATTTATCTACCAGCGTCAGGTTATCATCGCCCTTATCGTTGGGGTCCCAATATACTTTCGACCAGTCCATATCATACTTCGCTCCTTCCTTTGATGAGTTGTGGAAGATGGCGCCCTGTCCTTCATTCAACTTCCAGTAAGCCAGCAAACCGTCGGCATTAGGATCGGCGCCGCAAAGGTTCAGCTTTATCTCACCAGGCGTTAATGCGCGGCTCCATACCCGGCACTCAGCAATACGGCCGTTGAAATATTGTTTGGTATCGTAGCCACCCCATACCTGGCCAAACTGCATGCGGGAAAATTCCAGTACGGCAGAACCGGTTACTTCCGCTGCTTTGTTGCCATCTACATACATGGTGAGTTTGGCGCCATCATATGCCAATGATATAGTGTACCACTGGTTCTCGTTAAAATTATAAGCAAACGCACTTCCTAATGAGCCTATCAGCTGCAGCGAGTTATTGGGGTTACCCAATTCTGCATAGCGTAAACCAAAAGAGGTTTGCTCCCATTGGTTGGTCCAGCTTACTAAGGTTTGAATCGGCTGCGGGTTTGAGTTACCATCGCCACCGCGGAAGGCATACACCAGGTTTTTAATTTCCAGGGTGAAGTTGGGGAGCCGAACCGGGTTTTGCGGTGTAAAAAGGAATGCTGCATTAAAACGGCCGCGTGTACCGGGCGAACCGGTGGTGCCTGCTGTTGAATTATTCATGGATACTGCATTAAAGCTAATGATGCGGGCTATGCGCAAAAAAATGGTGCGGCCCGATTCCAGCACATTGCCACCATTCACCGTTCTTATAGTAAGTGGAATAAGATAAGAACGGCCATCAACCAGCGGTGAAGTGGAGATCACTTTTACATTCACAGGTGTGGAGGTACCGGAACCGGCTTTTATCACTGTTTCCAGGTTGGTGATGTCAATAGCGCCGGCAGGCACTGCATAATAAGTGGTGTTGTGTTCTTTATTATAAGTGGCTACAGCCGCGGTATCCAGTTCAAAGGTAACGGTCATATCTTCCGTTGCCTTAAAAGTTGAAGTAGCCGTAACGCTGTAGGTGGCGGGTGTATTCTCTACTGCAAATTTAACAATGGGGCTTACTTCGGTGCCGGTAGCTAACACTACGGGAGCACCGAAATCTGCCTTCCTGCAGCCAGCTGCATACAAGGCAAGCAGGGCACTCAGATATATGGTTATATATTTTTTCATACTTATTTTTTTTGGCATTATTTGGTTACTGCCGGGTTAGCAATCTGAATACAACGTCTTACATTGTAATAAGGCACACCGGTTTTGGAGTAGTAATCCCTGTCGAAGTAAAAAGCGCCAAAACCGGCTTTCTTCCCTTGTGTAGGGTTCCAGCGGGCCATACCTTCCAGCGAATACATAATGGTGCCATCAATGGTACGCTGGTTGCCGTTCGCTTCTGTAAACGGAGTACCCCCATTCTCAGAAAAGTCACCAAAGTTTTCTGTTACAATAAACTTGCTGGCCGGCACACCCGTTTGTACGGCGTTGTAATAACTCTGCAAATTGGCCGCGGTTTGAATGCCGCCTGTTCCCTGCGAGTAAGCCTGGCGAATAAAGTAATTGGCATAATCGCCGGTAGCTGCGGGTGGAACCTGCGAATAAAAGTCGATGATGAGCAGTTTATCGGGATTGCTGCTTTTAGGCCCCAAATACTGGCCCATGTACTGGATCAGTTTTACAAAGTTGGTGTTCGGACTGTTCAACCATTCCCCGCTTGCTGGCTCCCAGTCAATATCAGCACCATCCAGGTCGTTGTCAAGCACCATGTCAACAAGATATTGTCCGTAGGTAGCAATTCCCTGATCGTTCCTGTTCTCAGGTTTGTTGGGGTCGAACACGGTTCCGTTTTTCAGCGTCACCGGTTTACTGAAGCTCACGATGGTTGGCGATACAAACCGGGTGCCTTTCTTTTCTCTTACATATTTCCAATCGGCATACGCAACAGGCGCATAGGCTTTTGAAGTACTATCGTTGCTGGGTATACCTAACCACAACGATACAATGTCCATACTATCGGGCAGGCCCAGGATCCTTTCGCCCCACGATGCCGGATTTTTATAACCGGTTGAACCGGCAATGGGCGCATACGCCGCATACCAGCCAAAGCAAAGCGTGTGATTGGTTTGTTTATACGCCCGCAGGTTGGCGTAGTATTGCTCATCGTATGTATAGGGTTTCTGTAATTCCAGCGCTTTTTCTTTCACGCATCCTGTGAATGTAAACAGGAAGGCGCCGAAAGTCAGGAGCGGGATCAGTTTTATTGTAGTAGTCATAATAAATTCGTTTCGGTTTATTATTTTTTATCCCACCAGAGTTTTACGCCACCGCCGTCAGCACCGCCCAATGCAGCCAGTCCTGATTGTACCCCGGCTTTGTTGTTGTTGTATTCCGATACCGGGTACGTGATACGGCGTATTTGCGTGGCCGTATTAATGGTACCATTGCTGTTGTTCACCACAACAGGTAACAGCTTTGGATAACCGGTACGGCGAAACTCGGCCCAGCCTTCAGGGCCATCGGGATACATGGCCAGCCATTTCTGGGTAATGATCTTTTCGAGGTTCGTTTCGAAATTATCATTGGGGTTCAACAGGATCGTAATGGTGCTGGGGGCAGCTGCATTGTTTCCGCTTTGACCACTGTTATCGGTAAAGGCAATGGGTTTGGCAGTATTATCAGCAGCATAAACAGCCGCATCGGCAGCCACGCCATTCTCTGCAAACGAAGCGGCAATGCCCTGGTTATACAATTGCAGTGCGGTTCCACCCATATTCCAGCCACGTAAAGCGCCTTCGGCCCGCAGGAAGAAAGATTCCGCAGCCGTTATCCATACAATTTGCGTGGAGCTGGTGTTCATGTTCAGGTTACTGATGGCAGGCCCGCTGTAGGGCGTCCAGTTGGTAGTTACAATACCCTGGCGAACGCCATGGTAATTACCATCGCTGGCTTTTTTGAAATAGGCATCGCGGCGGGGATCGTTGTAGCCATTCATATAAGCATCCATAGAGGCGCTCATACGGGCCTCACCGGCATTGAACAAATTGGCGATCTCGTACAAGGGATGAAAATACACCAGGCTTTCTGAATGAATTAAAGCCGCCCGCTGGTTGGTAGCGCCAATTACGCCCAATGAATGGGCCACTGATTTTTCTGCTTCTGTTTTAGCCAGTGTGGGATTAGCGTAAACTACCCGCATGGCCAGCCGCAACCTGAGCGTGTTGGCAAATTTTATCCAGTTAGCTACATTACCACCGTAAATATTATCGAAGGCCCCCATAAGGGTAGCGCCGGGATTACCCTGATTAAACTTCGTGAGCACATCAATGGCATTATCCAGCTCTTCAAAAAAACGGGCATATACTTTATCCAAAGCATCGTAATTGTTTTGCAACGTTCCGCTGCCAAAGTTCAAATAAGGAATAGGACCATAAGCATCGGCCACCCGGTGCATACCTTCTACTTTTACTACGGTAGCCAGCGCGGCTATTTCGGGCAGGTTTTGTTCAGTGGCAATTTTATTGATCAGGTTCCAGGCAGGCATAATAGAAAGAAAACCTGAAGTGAATGTTCTTTCCGTCCAGCCGGGAATTAAGTAATAAGAACCATTGTGTATACCACCATACCAGGTACCCGTAGGTGCAATGTAGCCTGAATACAGATCGCTTGATAAACCCTGCGCCACCTGGTAATCGCTCGACAAATTCACCCCATCTCTGAACAGCACCACGTTGCGTTGCATTTGGGCAAAGTAGGCGCCGGTTTTCAGGTTATCGGTTTCCATCATGGCATCCGTTGCCTGATTTTGATCGGTATTCAACTCTTCAAAATTGCGAGTACAGGCCGTACCGGCAACCAGCAGCCACATACCCACC
>CBIMFG010000328.1:0-5696 GCA_966243125.1 uncultured Niastella sp. | reverse complement strand
GTAAAAAAACAGGCTGAGCCTATACTTGCAGAGATTGCACAAAAAGATCCTAAATCAACTGTACGCGCCAACGCCCTGGCCGCACTGGTTCAATACAACAATGGGGTTTACAAATCGCTTTTCACTAAACTTGTAAACGATTCATCGTACACAGTTGCCGGTACTGCGCTGGAAGCCCTGTTTAAATTAGACAGCGCTGCGGCAGTAGCAGAAGCAAAAAGACTGGTAAAAGTTCCCGCCAAAGGCAAACTGGTTGAAAGCTTAACTACCATCATGATCAAAGCAGGTAGTGAAAATGATTTTGACCTGGTGGCCAAAGCATTTAACGACATGCCTATTTCACAAGCCAAATTCAACCTGCTGCCTACTTTCTGCCAGTTCCTGACTGTGGTGAAAGACACCGAGAAAGTGAAAAAAGGTGTTGATATGGTTATTGAATTCCGCGACGCCCTGGCTGCCTACGGTTTAACGCCGTATGTAAACAACCTGCTGAGTGGTGTGGTTAAAAAGAAAGAAGCAAACAGCGCTCCTGCTGAACAGATACAGTATATTAAGACTAAGATGGATTCAACAGGAGATAAAAAAGGTTTCTAGTTGAAAAGTTAACTGGTTGACATGTTAACCAGTTGACTCGTTATAAAAACAAAAAAGCCACCTTGGTAACAGGGTGGCTTTTTTCGTGAATGGTGAATCGTTAATGGTGAATAGTTCACGATTTTTGAGATTAATAAATGACCTTGCACAGTCTGGAATTTATTGACCATTGACCATTGACCATTGACCATTGGCCACTACCAACTTCCGCTTGCTCCTCCGCCATTCGTACTGCCGCCACCGTAGCTACCACCAGAAGAAGAGGAGGAAGATGAGGATGACGAAGAAGAGGATCCGCCGCCACGGTTATAGTTGCCACCGGAAGAACCTCCACCCCAGGAAGAGCGCCTGTTGTTGCCACCAAAAAAATTATTGGTATTGTAGTTATTGAACGAATCCCTGATGTAGTTGCGCCTTGGCCAATAGCCGCCGCCGGAATACAGGCCACCCGCACGAACAATTTTAATAAACCTGATGATGAGGTAGATGATCAGGGCCACCGAACCGAAGCCAAAGAGCAGCCAGCCAATTATTTCCAGTACTGGGGCCGGCGGTTGATTGGTTTGAGCTGCTGCCGCTTCTCTATCAGCTGCGACCGGCACTTCATATTCGGCGATTTGTTGCGCCGGGGCAACTGCTGGCTGAGGATCGAGTTTTTTTTCTATAGCAGTTACCGCATCTTTAATTCCCTGAAAGAACAATCCCTGCTTGAAATTCGGCACCAGGTCATTATCAACAATCTCCTGGCAACTTTGATCGGAAAGCAATGCTTCAATACCTCTGCCCACCTGAATGCGTACGCGGCGCGGGCTACGGCTAACCATTAATAAAACGCCATTGTTCTTATTGTGGTCGCCAATGCCCCACCGGTTAAAGTACAACATGGCCGTTTCTTCAATGGTATATGTATCGTTTGTTCTGGGATCGGTAAGGGAGTCGAGCGATATAAACACGATGGCATTTCCGGTACGTGCGTGGTAGCTGGTGAGTTCATTTTCGAGCCATTGACGTTCACTTAGGCTTATAAATTTCCCAAAATCATTGACCGTTTTGTTCGATACAGGTTTTGGCCGGATGTACGGCGGAGCCGCTTTCTTTTTTTGGGCAAAAGAAAAGAAGTTACATAACAGAAGGGATACGAATAATAAGTAGCGCATTGATAGTTCCGTGTTCAGAGTTCCAGGTTCAGAGTTCCGAGTTCAGAGTTCAGAGTTCCGAGTTCAGAGTTCCGAGTTCAGAGTTCCGAGTTCAGGGTTCATGTTTATGGGAAACTTTGAACTCTGAACCCGGACCTGACAGTCAATATCGTGATGATTGTTTTCTAGTACTTTGTTACTTTGTTGACTGATGCAATTCTTTACCAACTACCACTAGCTCCCCCACCACCAGAACTTCCACCACCAAAGCCGCCAAAACCGCCACCTCCGCCGCCGCTCCAGCCACCACCACCAAAACCACCTCCACCACCGCCCCAGCCGCCACCGCTGCTGCGGCCAAGCATATTCCCTAAAATAAAGGGACCCAACCAGCCTGAACCACGACGGCTCATCATACCACCGCCGCCGCCACGATTGCGGCCACCAAAGATCACCACCAAAATGATAATGAATATGATGAGACCGATCGGGAATCCGCCACCGCCTTTTTTCTTACGGTAATTAGCAGGCGCTTTGTATTCACCCGCCGCTGCTTTTATGATTGAACTGGCCGCCTTTGATAAACCATCATAATAATCCCCTGAACGGAAGTCGGGTTTAATATCATTCTCGATGATGTGATTGGCTGTAATATCAGGAATGGCGCCTTCGAGCCCATAGCCCACTTCAATTCTGATCTTTCGATCATCCAAAGCGGCAATAATGAGCACCCCATTGTTTGTTTTTGCATTACCAATGCCCCAGCTGCGGAACAACTTCAACGCATATTCTTCAATGGGATAATCGTTGAGTGTTTTAAGCAGCACAATGGCTACCTGGTTGCTGGTGCTGTCGTCATAAGCCACCAGCTGCCGTTCCAGGCGCTGTTCTTCATCTGCCGACAATACGCCGGCCAGGTCGTTTACCAACCTGGGAGGATTGGGTCGGGCGGGGATATCCTGTGCCGAAGCCAAAAACGAAACTAACAAGAAAGCCGAAGTGAGAAATACTTTTAGTCTTTTCATTTCTTAAGATAAAACGCCTTCCAAAAATGTTGTTCCAAGTTTCAGGTTACAAGTGTCAAGAAACCCCTGAAACCTGAAACATGGAACCTGCAACGTTTTGTTATTATTTTCCGAACACCAGATCGTCGGGTAATTCATTTTTATCGGTAGAACGGTCGTATGGAAAATGCGTTCTTAACGCCAGTCCTACGTCGTTGATCACCGCTTCAATTGCATCTGCAGGCAGGGCGTTACTGAAATGCTTTTGCATTACCGATACTTCCTGGTTCCAGAAGGTTTGTCCCACCTTTTCGTGAATACCCTGGTCGGCCAAAATAGCAAACTGGCGGTCCTGCATGGCAATGTACACCAACACACCGTTGCGGTCTTTTGTCATATCCATCTTAAGACCCCAGAAAACTTCAGCGGCCCTGTCGAGGGGATCAACAAACCGGCAGCGGCTTTCGGTATACACCCTTATCTCGCCACTGGTTTGTTGTTCGGCCAGGCGAATGGCATTTACAATCCGTTCCTGTTCGTGGTGCGAAAAAAATTCTTTCCTTTTTCTGAAGGGGAAATAGCCCATGGATTATTTTTTAGGAGTATCCTTATTGAAATCGAAATTTACCTGAGGCGCTCTTTCAGAACCGGCGTCGGCAGTGAAACCTTGTTTTACTTTGAAACCGAACATGCCGGCAAAGATGTTATTAGGAAAACGACGGGCTGTTGAGTTATATTCCTGAACGGAAGTATTAAAATCGTTACGCGAAACCTTAATGCGGTTTTCTGTGCCTTCCAGTTGCGCCTGCAGGTCTCTGAAACTTTGGGTAGCCTGCAATTGCGGATACTGCTCAGCCACCACCAGTAATTTGTTTAAAGCACCACCCAACTGGCCTTGCGCCTGTTGAAACTCCTGTACTTTTTCAGGGGTGAGGTTTTCTGCATTAATATTTACAGACGTAGCTTTTGCTCTTGCTTCAATTACCTGTGTTAAGGTAGTTTGTTCAAAATTAGCAGCGCCTTTTACAGTGCTTACCAAATTAGGGATCAGATCGGCCCGGCGTTGGTAATCGCTCTGCACATTGTTCCATTTGTTTTTCACATTTTCATCGAGGTTTACCATCTTGTTATATCCATTGCAACCACAACCTCCGAGTATTAAAACGAATGCTACTACAACGATGAGGACCAGATTACGAGATTTCATATCAATTTAGAGTTTTATGTCTTATAAATGTACTGAATAACTTTGATTTACAAACTGTTAAGCTATGCATTCCAGTGGGTGGCCATTTAACGTTAACCAGCTGCCCCACATTGCCTCACAGTATCCACTTTTAGTCGCGACGGCATGGTTTTCGTTACAGATCACTTGTTAAATCTTATTTTATGAAGCAAATGATCATTTACAGCAGCTTATGCATTATTCTGTTTATCACCTGTTGCGACAAAAAGAATGATAAAAATAATGATGCCACGGCCGCCATTCTGAAAGACACCGTTCTTACCAGCAAACTCAACCGGCCCTGGGAAATTCTTTGGGGGCCAGATAATTTTATCTGGATGACGGAACGTACCGGTAAGATCAGCCGGGTTAACCCGGCCACAGGCGCCGTTACACCGTTATTAACTGTTACAGATGTGTCAGCCCAGGGCGAAGGCGGTTTGCTGGGCATGGTGTTGCATCCTAATTTCTCCACTACGCCCCAGGTATTTGTAGCCTACAACTATATGAATGGTGGCGCTTACCAGCAAAAGATCGTTCGCTATACTTATAATGGTTCTGCCCTTACCAGTCCGCAAATCATTCTCGACAATATAAAAGCAAGCACCAATCACAATGGTTGCCGGTTAGTGATAACGCCCGATCAAAAGTTGTTCATCACCACCGGCGATGCCAATGACCAAACAACTCCGCAAAACAAAAGCGCCCTTAATGGCAAAGTATTGCGAATAAACCTCAACGGTAGCATTCCCACCGATAACCCAACCACCGGCAGCGCCGTATGGAGCATTGGACACCGCAACCCGCAAGGCTTGGTTTATGCCAACAACATCCTTTACAGTTCAGAGCATGGCCCCAGTTCAGACGATGAGATCAACATTATAGAAAAAGGAGTTAATTATGGCTGGCCAAACGTTGCCGGTTTTTGCAATACCGGTAATGAACAAAGCTTTTGCGCGCTCAACAACGTGCGCGAACCTTTGCAAGCATGGACGCCTACCATTGCGCCTGGCGGACTGGATTACTACGACAAAGACCAGATTCCCCAATGGAAGAATTCCCTGCTGCTGGCCGTGTTAAAGAATAGCCGGTTGTTACAGTTAAAACTAAATGCTAACCGCACCGGCATCGACAGCGTATTTGAATTCTATGTAAATAAATACGGCCGCATGCGCGATGTATGTATTTCGCCCGAAGGGAAGGTTTATGTGTGCACGGATAATGGTGGGGATGATAAGATTGTTGAGGTGGCGAGGAGATAGTTGATCAGTTAACCAGTTGATCAGTTAGGAGGCCGCGTCGCAGTGTATTGCTTAAAGCTTGCAGCTTGAAGCTATTGTTTCTGTAACGTTGCCACCAGTACCATGTGTACAGTAACCTTTGCTGGTATGCCCTGAAAATCTTGGGTAGTTACGGTATCGTATTTAATTGTCATTTTCATGGTATTACCGCTAAATGATACTTTACAGCCATTGGGTGCATTGGGTAGCAGTCCACCGGTAAGTACGTCGAGAAAACCACCGTTCTGGAAATACAGTGAATCGGTGCCTATTTTTTTATAATCGGAAGTGGCAGATTGCGGCGGAACCGTTTGGTTCAATGGAGTTGGTAATGAATCAACGATAGTGTTACCCTGATAAATATAGGTAGTAGCGTTGGTGTTTACACTGAACGTTACGCCACTGGCCGTCATTTTTGAATTATCGAAAGTGACGGTGCCGATATTATTTTGAGTGG